>JBFOLS010000716.1:0-11593 GCA_040830225.1 Leisingera sp. | reverse complement strand
CGGCTCCAACGTGCAGTGGGCGGTGAACCCCGCCGACGGCCGCATGGTGGTGATCGAGATGAACCCGCGGGTGTCGCGCTCCTCCGCCCTGGCCTCCAAGGCGACCGGCTTCCCGATTGCCAAGATCGCGGCCAAGCTGGCAGTGGGCTACACCCTCGACGAGCTGGACAACGACATCACCAAGGTGACCCCGGCCTCGTTCGAGCCGACCATCGACTATGTCGTCACCAAGATCCCGAAATTCGCCTTCGAAAAATTCCCGGGCTCCGAGCCTTACCTCACCACCGCGATGAAGTCGGTCGGCGAAGCCATGTCCATCGGCCGCACCATCCATGAGTCGATGCAGAAAGCGCTCGCGTCGATGGAATCCGGCCTGACCGGCTTTGATGAAGTGGAAATCGACGGCGTCAACGCAGGCACCTGGGAGCCGGCAGGCGACAAGGCAGCCGTCATCAAAGCCATCGGCCAGCAGACCCCGGACCGCCTGCGCACCATCGCCCAGGCGATGCGCCACGGTCTGAGCGATGACGAAATCCAGGCCGTCACCAAATTCGACCCCTGGTTCCTGTCCCGCATCCGCGAGATCGTCGAAGCCGAAGCCGAGGTCCGCGAAAACGGCCTGCCGTCTGATGAGAAAGGCCTGCGCGCCCTCAAGATGCTGGGCTTCACCGACGCCCGCCTCGCCAATCTGACCGGCAAGAAAGAAGCCGACGTCCGCCAGGCCCGCCGGGTCCTGGGCGTCAACGCCGTCTTCAAGCGCATCGACACCTGCGCCGCTGAATTCGAAGCCCAGACCCCCTACATGTACTCGACCTATGAGACGCCGGCCTTCGGCGACGTCGAGTGCGAGGCGCGTCCCTCGGACAAGAAGAAAGTCGTCATCCTCGGCGGCGGCCCCAACCGGATCGGCCAGGGCATCGAGTTCGACTACTGCTGCTGCCACGCCTGCTTTGCGCTGACCGACGCGGGCTATGAAACCATCATGATCAACTGCAACCCGGAAACAGTGTCGACCGACTATGACACTTCGGACCGGCTGTATTTCGAACCGCTGACGTTCGAACATGTGATGGAAATCCTGCGCACCGAGCAGGAGAACGGCACGCTGCACGGCGTCATCGTGCAGTTCGGCGGCCAGACCCCGCTTAAACTGGCAAACGCGCTGGAGGGTGAAGGCATCCCGATCCTGGGTACCTCGCCCGACGCCATCGACCTGGCCGAGGACCGCGAGCGCTTCCAGGCGCTGGTCAACCAGCTGGGCCTGAAGCAGCCTAAGAACGGCATCGCCTCCACTGACGAGCAGGCACTGGAAATCGCAGGCGAAATCGGCTTCCCGCTGGTGATCCGCCCGTCTTATGTACTGGGCGGCCGGGCGATGGAAATCGTCCGCGACATGGACCAGCTCAAGCGCTACATCGCCGAGGCGGTGGTGGTTTCCGGCGACAGCCCGGTTCTGCTCGACAGCTACCTGGCCGGCGCCGTGGAGCTGGACGTCGACGCGCTGTGCGACGGCAAGGACGTGCACGTAACCGGCATCATGCAGCACATCGAAGAGGCCGGCGTGCACTCGGGCGACAGTGCCTGCTCGCTGCCGCCCTACTCGCTGGAAAAGGACGTGATCGCGCAGATCAAGGAACAGACCAACGCCCTGGCGCTGGCGCTGAACGTGGTCGGCCTGATGAACGTGCAGTTTGCAATCAAGGCCAATGAAAACGGGGAAGAGGAGATCTTCCTGATCGAGGTGAACCCGCGGGCCTCGCGCACCGTGCCCTTCGTGGCCAAGGCAACCGACTCTGCCATCGCCTCCATCGCTGCCCGCGTCATGGCCGGCGAGCCGCTGTCGAACTTCCCGATGCGTGCGCCGTACAAGCCGGACGCAGGCTACGATGTCGACACCCCGATGGCCGACCCGATGACCCTGGCCGACCCGGACATGCCCTGGTTCTCGGTGAAAGAGGCGGTACTGCCCTTCGCCCGCTTCCCGGGCGTCGACACCATTCTCGGCCCGGAAATGCGCTCCACCGGCGAAGTCATGGGCTGGGACCGTTCCTTTGCCCGCGCCTTCCTGAAGGCGCAGATGGGGGCCGGCATGGTGCTGCCCTCCTCCGGCCGCGCCTTTATCTCGATCAAGGATGCCGACAAGGGCCAGCTGATGCTGGACGCCGCCAAGATCCTGGTGGAGCAAGGCTTTACCCTGGTTGCCACCCGCGGCACCCAGACCTGGCTGGACGGCCAGGGCGTGGCCTGCGAGCTGGTCAACAAGGTTTATGAGGGCCGCCCGCACGTGATCGACATGCTGAAGGACGGCGACGTCCAGCTGCTGATGAACACCACCGAAGGCGCCCAGGCGGTCGAGGACAGCAAGGAAATGCGCTCGGTCGCGCTCTATGACAAGATCCCCTACTTCACCACCGCCGCCGGCGCCAACGCCGCCGCACGCGCGATCAAGGCCCAGGCCGAAGGGGATGTTGAGGTGAAATCGCTGCAAGGCTAAGCAGCAGATAAAGCCTGAAATCAGATCAAGCCCCGGGATTTCCCGGGGCTTTTTCTTTGGACCTCCCAAATCTCTCCCGGTTTCCGCTTGCTACATGAGGAACCGCACCGCTACTCATTGCCTGTGTCAGCAACGCAGTGGCGGAAACATGAGCTCAGGGCCAATCGAAACAAGCGTTTCCGCAACCGATGTCCAGCTTGCAGGCGACATCCTGCGGGTTGTTCATGGCGGTTTGCCGGACCTGGAGACTTCAAACGCGCAAACCGCCCTGGAAGCGCTGCGCCGGACTCATCAGGCCTTCCGAAGGTTTCTCAACCAGCCGCCGCACGGCAATGCGATGGTCAATTCCTGCCTGCTGTACCCGCCCGCCCTACCGGAAACCGATGGCACGCTGTTTCTGGCCTCGCGTTTTGCCTATGCGCCGCTGGCTGGCACTGCACTGATGGCGGCAGCCGCAATTCTGGCCCGGCAGGCGCTTGAAAACGGCCAAGACGCGCGGGATGCCTATTTCTTTCAGACAGCCAGCGGTCGGGCCAGGATCAACGTGCAGAACGCGGCAGGCCTGACTGCCCAGGCAGAGTGGATCACCGCCCCGCCTGCCATGCTGTCGGCAAATGCCGAACTGCCTGGCGCTTCTGGCAGCACGCACAGCGTGTCCCTGGTTTCAACCGGCCTGCCCTATCTCGTGGCGGATGAAGAAACGCTGGGCGCCTCCCTCGACGATCACGCCAGCCTCGGGCCGGCCGCCGCGGCTCTGAGCCGCCGGGCAAGCGAGGTCTTCCCGACCTCGCGCTTTGGGGCAGACGCCAGCTACGCCCGCTATCTTGTGATGGCCATCCGGCAGACAGCCCGCGATCATATCCGGACGGTGTGGATCTCCGACGCTGGTGAAATTGCCAGCTCTGCCGGCGGCACGGGCGCCCTGGCGGTGGTGGCAGCCTGCCAGGCCCGCGGCTTGGTCCAGCTGGGCACCCGGATCACAATAGAGGCCCCGGGCGGGGCCTTTGATTGCAGGATTAGCAGCAGCCAAGCCTCTGTCCGGGCTGAGACCCGTATCACCGCAAGCCACTTGTTCTACTGGCCAGGAGAGAGCGGCACCGTTAAGTAGCCGCTCTCCAGCCCGCGGGGAATTTGCGCAGCCTCACCCCGCCTTGCGCATCAGGTCCTGCAGCGCGTGGTTCACGCCGGTGGCGATCGATACCCGCTTGCCGCCCATCCGGGCCTTGGCGGAAATCACCGACACCAGCCGCGGCGGGCGGCCGGGCTGCAGCTGCAGCACCGGCGAGCCCGACGCTCCGAAATCCACCAGGAAGGTAGTGACCAGCATGGCCTGCCTGGCTGCCAGCACCTGACAGGCGTTCTGCCGGTTCAGGGTGGAGGCTTTGTGATAAGAATAAAACAGCACATCGACACTGTCGCCCCGGCCCGGCGCTGCGGCCAGTGCCAGCGGGCGGATTTTCTGCGGGCTGATCGGCCGGTCCAGGCGCAGCACTGCCAGGTCAAACCCGGTCTGGGCGCGGCCGCTGGTGCGATGCTCGTATCCCGGATGCTGGACTGCCTTGACCACCTTGCGCGCGGCCTTGGCGCGCCTGCCGTTGAGGCCGGCCTCGAATTTGATCCGGCGCGGGTTCACCGCCCGCCCGTCATGCGGGCTGTAGAGGCAATGCGCCGCCGTCAGCACCAGGTCCGGAGCGATCAGGCTGCCGGTGCACATGCTGCGGCCCGAGATGTTCAGCCGCCCGACTGCCTCCCAGCCCGGAACGGATTGCACGGCTGCGTGACCTCCATCAGCGGCGGCCCCTCCGGCCCCGCATGTCATCAGCGCTGCCGCGGCAATCCCCAATAATCGTTTCATGACCCACTCCATGTTCCCACATCGCCATGTTGGGTGAGTCCTGAGGCCGGAATACGGCCCGCCAAGGTGCTGCGCTGGCAGAAAAATGGACAGAATGCGACAGGATTAACAAAGGGTTAAGCCGCGTCTCTCCAAACCTGCCCGGCCCTTCAAATTCCCTTATTTTCTTAACGTTTCTGAACGGTTGTCCGAAAATCCTTATAAAAAACCCGGAAACTCTTAGGGAATTCGTTAGGACACTGGCGCTGGATTTCCGTTGTTTCGCAGGCAATTCCGCGTCGAGCAGTAACCCCGCGGCCCAAATGCGGCACAAATGAGCCTTAACAAATGCCTAAACTTCTAAACCGGCCCCGCCTAAACCTTTAACGCCGCCAAACCCGTGGACTGCGGCAACACCCGCGCCCTGATCCCCGAGCCGGGGCTTGCAGCACGCAGGGCGCCGCAGCACAGTCATCTGACACCAAGCAGCAAAAAGGAGCGCCGCATGCGCCTGACCATCCTTCTGACAGCCCTGCTGGCACTGGCCGCCTGCGACGTTCCGCTGATACCGCTGATCTGAAACGAAAAAGCCCCGGAGTGAACCCCGGGGCTTTGTGAATTCTTTGATGTGGGCGCGGCTATTTCCGCGACACCCGCTTGTGCACCTCTGCAGCGCTCTCTATCCGTTCGGAATATCGGTCGGTCAGATAATCCTTGCGGCCGCGCACCAGCCAGGTGAATTTCACCAGCTCTTCCATCACATCCACCAGACGGCGGTAGAACGGGCCTTCGGGCAGGCGCTCGCCCTCTTCAAATTCCAGCCAGGCCTTGGGGATCGAGCTCTGGTTGGGGATCGTCACCATCCGCATCCAGCGGCCCAGGATTCGCATCTGGTTCACAGCGTTGAAGCTTTGCGAACCGCCGGAGACCTGCATTACCGCCAGGGTCTTGCCCTGGGTGGTCCGGATGCCGCCCTGCAAGGACAGCGGCAGCCAGTCGATCTGCAGTTTCATAACACCGGTCATGGCGCCGTGGCGTTCCGGGCTGGACCAGACCATGCCTTCGGACCACACCGCCAAGTCGCGCAGTTCGGCCACCTTGGGATGATCCGCCGCGCCCGTATCATCCGGCAGCGGCAGGCCCGACGGGTCAAAGATCCGGGTCTCGCAGCCCAAGGCACGCAGCACGCGCGCCGCCTCCTCGGCGGCCTTGCGGGAATAGCTCACTTCGCGCAAGGAGCCGTAAAGCAGCAGAATGCGCGGCGGGTGGCGCGGGTCGCCGGGGGCGGCGAGCGCGTCGATGTCTACAGGGTGCAGCTGATCTGCAGCAACCGCGGGCAGATCCTTCACATCAGGGTAATCAGGCACTCTCTTCTTCCAGGTGCAGCTTCATGTCGAGCAGAACCTGCTGCAAAAGCACGGTTTCTTTCAACAGGCGCTTTGCCTCGTTGACGGTGATAATGCCATCCTCGATCGCCGCCTGATATTCGCCCATCAGCTGGGCGAACCGCTGACTCAGCGCAATTACATCCGCATTCCCCCCGCCGCTGCGTCCGGTTTCATCTGCTGAACCATTGCCGTTGTAGGACAAGGTGATGTTCTTCAGGTCCGCCAGCGCCGAGGTCACATGCGGATAGGACGCCGCGCCCTCCAGCTTGGCCACCGCATCCACTGGCATGAAGCGGTCGGCGTGCTCGGCATTGTCCGAGTAATAGCGCCCCAGCGTCGCCTTGGATTTACCGGTGATCTGGCATGCCGCCTCGATGCCGACATCCTTCACCAGAGCTTCGGTGTGCTTCTTCAGATACGTCCCTATTTCAGCCATATACATCCTACCTGGCTTGCCCCGCCGCTCCCATGGGGGAACGAACAGGTTAATTTCCCATTTCTGAGTTGTAGATGAATTGCGATACCTTATCCATCCCTCAGGTTTTCAGGGATTTAGCGAGTGACATGGTGCAATTGGCATCTGTTGTCCAGTGCAAAGCAGGGCGGGTGAGTGAAGTCCTGTTGCAAGGGTAATTGGTCTGCCCGGAACCTGTGCTCTCCGGGGCAATCGGCGATGGCTGTTTTTTTCGGGGTTTGTTCCGCCCCTGCCACGCTAGCCCCGGCGGGCCTTCCAGCAAGGCCCGCACAAACGCCGCCAGCCGCAACAGTCGCCGAATTCCTGCGCGAATCCGGTTTTCCCGGCCCTTGTATCCGGGTAAACCCGCCGCCATGGCCAAGCTCTATTTCAACTACTCCACCATGAACGCAGGCAAGTCGACGGTGCTCTTGCAGGCCTCGCACAACTACCGTGAAAACCACATGGATACCTACTTGCTGACCGCGCGCCTGGATGACCGGGCCGGTGCTGGCAGAATCGCCTCCCGCATCGGCATCGGCGAAGAGGCAGACATGTTTTCAGCCGGTGACGACCTTTACGCACGCATCGAACAGCGCCTCGCCCGCGGTCCGGTGGCCGCCATTTTCGTCGACGAGGCGCAGTTCCTGGAACCGGAGCAGGTCTGGCAGCTGGCCCGGGTGGTGGATGACCTGCGGGTGCCGGTGCTGGCCTACGGCTTGCGCGTCGATTTCCAGGGCAAGCTGTTCCCCGGTTCTGCCACACTCTTGGCACTGGCCGATGAAATGCGCGAGGTCCGCACCATCTGCCATTGCGGCAAGAAAGCCACGATGGTGGTGCGCCAGGATGATCAGGGCAAGGTCCTGACCGAAGGCGACCAGGTGCAGATCGGCGGCAATGAGACCTATGTCTCGCTCTGCCGCCGCCATTGGCGCGAAGCTGTGGGAGACCTGCCCCAAAGCAAAACAGCAGCGGAATAATCCGCTGCCGCTTCTTTCTGGTTATAAATACTCCCGGGGTCCGGGGCAGAGCCCCGGTTCCAAAGGCCGGCCTCAGACCAGGTTCGGAAGGCTTTCACCCGCCAGATAGGCTGCGACATTGTCCAGCGCCATATGGCCCATGTTGCTGCGCACCTCTTCTGTGGCGGTGCCCAGATGCGGCAGCAGGGTGGCGTTGTCGAGATCGATCAGCGCCTGCGGCACATTCGGTTCGAACTCATAGACATCCAGGCCCACGCCGCCGATGCGGTTGTTCTGAAGCGCCTCGATCAGCGCCGCTTCCTCGACCACTTCGCCGCGGGCAATGTTGATCAGATGCGCGTGGGGCTGCATCGCGTTCAGCACGTCCGCGTTGATCAGGTGATAGGTCTCGGCGCCGCCCGGCACTGCCACCACCAGGAAGTCCACCTCAGCCGCCATTGCAGTCAGGCTTTCAGCACGGTCCGCCGGGAAGTCCAGGTCCTTCTCCGAACGCGCCACATAAGACACATCCATGCCAAAGCCAAAGTGGCAACGCCGCGCGATTGCCTGGCCGATACGGCCCATGCCGGCGATGCCGACGCGTTTGCCGGTGGCGTGCAGCCCCAGCATCTGGGTCGGATGCCAGCCCTCCCAATCGCCCTTGCGCAGCATCCGCTCGCCTTCCGAGGCGCGGCGGGCCGACATCAGAATCAGCGTCATGGCGATATCGGCGGTGGCATCGGTCACAGCGCCGGGCGTGTTGGTCACTTCGACGCCTGCAGCGCGTGCGGCCTCGACGTCAATGTGGTTGTAGCCGACACCGAAGTTGGCCAAAAGCTTGCAGCGCGGCGTGCCCGCCTTGGCAAAGATCTCGGCAGTGAACTTGTCGCCGAGCGTCGGCACCACGATGTCGAACTCGGCCAGCGCCCGCAGCATCTCCGCCTCGCTCATCACCGCATTGGTCTCACGGATTTCCAGATCCCCGAACGCCTCCCGCGCCCGTGCTGTGACCGCTGCCGTCATCGGCCGCGCAATCCAGATTTTCATTTCAGTGCATCCTCCCGCCCAGCGGGACCTTTCCATCAGGCCCGGCCAGGAATATTTCTCCATCCTCATCCGGCAGGCCCAGCACCAGGATCTCTGACATGAACTTGCCGATCTGCCGCGGCGGGAAGTTTACGACGGCCAGAACCTGCTTGCCCACCAGCGTTTCCGGCATGTAATGCGCCGTAATCTGCGCTGAGCTCTTTTTTACGCCAATATCCGGCCCGAAATCGACCCAGAGCTTGATTGCCGGCTTGCGCGCCTCGGGAAACGGCTCCGCTCGGATCACTTCGCCCACCCGGACATCGACTTTCATGAAGTCGTCAAAAGTGATCTCAGCCACGCGACAGCTCCTTGGAGCGGTTGGTTGCCGCCGCCACCGCGCGGTTCAGGAGCGCCGGGAACCCGTCGTCGTCATCCATCAGCACCTCCAGCGCCGCCTGGGTTGTGCCGTTGGGGCTGGTCACATTGATGCGCAGCTGGCCGGGGCTTTCCTCTGCCGCCTCTGCCAGCGCACCGGCGCCTGCAACGGTTGCCTTGGCCAGCTGCATTGCCAGCCCGGCGGGCAGGCCCTGCGCCTCGCCTGCGATGGCCAGGGTTTCTATCATGTGGAAGACATAAGCCGGACCCGAGCCGCTGACACCGGTGACCGCGTCCATCTGGCCTTCA
Source organism: Leisingera sp. (assembly GCA_040830225.1). Taxonomy (GTDB): domain Bacteria; phylum Pseudomonadota; class Alphaproteobacteria; order Rhodobacterales; family Rhodobacteraceae; genus Leisingera. The sequence continues at coordinate 2,751 of JBFOLS010000716.1, read as the reverse complement.
TTCTCCAGCCGCACGGTCTGGCCCACCGCCTGCAGCAGCCCTTCGGCGCGCGCGATATCCGCATCGCTGGTGCGGGCATTGCCGATCAGCGCTGTGATGCCGCGCCCGACGGCAGCCGGCGTGTTCGGCATCGCCCGCACGATCGGCGACTGCGCGCCCAGAACATCTTCGAAAGTTGCGATCGAAGTCCCTGCTGCCACCGAAATGAACAGGGTCGAGCCATTGCCGTAGCTCTGCAGCGTGGGCAGCGCTTCGCCCATCATCTGCGGCTTCACCGCGATCAGCACGATGCCTGGCGCAGCCGGCAGCTCTGCATTGATGTGCACGCCTGTGGCCTGAAGCCACTCCGACGGCCGCGGATCGATCACCCAGACCGAAGACGCGGGCAATCCGCCCTCCAGCCATCCGGCCAGCATCGCCGATCCCATTTTGCCGCAGCCCAGCAGCACCAGCCCGCGCGCGGCAATCTCCTGCATATCCATTTTTTAGCCCCTCCCCAAATCTCAGGTTCAGGGCAAAGTCTTACGCCCGGCCGTAGGCCTCTGCAATGGCGACCTGCATCGCCTCGTCAGCGCTGCGCTGGCCCCAGACCGCCAGCTGGATCGCCGGGTAGTAACGTTCCGCATTGGCCACTGACGCATTGATCATCGCGTCGATCTGCTGCGGGCTGGCCATCTGGCCGCCGGCCAGCATCAGCCCGTACCGGAACAGCATCAGCTTGTGGTCTTCCCAATAAGTGAAGGACCCTTCCCAGCACTGGTCGTTCATCCGGTTGATCAGTTCATAAAGCCGCGGCAGCTCCGCTTCCGGCGGCTCCATTTCAAAGCTGCAGACCAGCCGCAGGCATTCCTCATAGCCCGACCAGGCGAGCGTCAGCGAATAGGTGCGCCACTGCCCCTCCACCGACATTGCGATCTGGTCATCGCCCACCCTGTCAAAGTCCCAGTCATGGCGCGAGGCCAGATGCTCGACGATATCGATCGGGTGAATATCTTCTTCCAGGTGAAGCTCGGATAGTGCCATGATGCCACCTCTCTTTTTGCCTAGCACACCGGGCACAGAGGCGCCCAATAGCTAGTTTTTTGTGCTACGGGCCGGGGAGGCATCCCCGCTCCCATACTAGATATGGTGGGGCTGAATTCATGATCTGGCAACCCTTTATTTTGGGGATATCTGCAATAACTTGTGGATGAACTATCCACAGCCCCCAAAATGCCGGCCTAGCGACTATGATGCGGACAGGGTCGAAGGTAAAGGCCCGGCAGCCGCGCCAGGACCGGATTCCAGGGGCTTTGACAGCTTGGGCAGCAAGCCTCAGGACGGCATTGAAACCTGCGCATCCAACGCGTCAAAAGAGACCGGCCAGAATTCCGACAGGAACCCGACCGCCTCCTGTTCGGAGACCTCTGAGCGGTTCCCGGCGCTGTCAAAGGCCCGGCCGATGGTATAGCGCACTTCCGTCCCCTCCGGCACGGGCGTCAGATGGTAGGTTTCGGGCAGTTCAATGCCTTCCCGCGCCGGGTCCTTGATCCGGGTCGAGAAATACTCGAACGGCTGCCAGTCGGTGACCCTGTAGACGAATTCCGCCAGCTCATGCCCGCAGTGGTATTCGGATCCGGCCCCCAAGCGGCCCTCCGGATTGTCCATCTCCATTGTACTGACCCTGTCCATCCAGCGCAGTTTGAACTCCGGCGCGGTCAGCGCCTCCCAGACCAGTTGCGGCGAGGCCCGGAACCGGCGCCGGTAAGTCCAGACCCCGTCCTCCTCCTCCAGGAAATCCCGGTCCTGGCCGGCCCGGAACCGGTCCCAGGCGCGTGCCAAATCATAGACCTGCATGGAAACATCGCCAAAGTGTTCAAAGGGCTGCGAATAAGGCTCCATCGCAGCTTCCAGCTGCATCTGCTTCACCGCGGCATCACTGAACAGCGCATAGCTGCGCACGCCGGTTTCAGCCGCGGCGTCAGTCTTGGTCATCCGGTGGACCAGAATTACATCAGCGCCGGACAGATCCTTGACCGGTCCCACCTGCATTTCCTCAAACGCGCCGAAGTGGACAATGACCTTCAGGTCCAGCCCGTTCGCGTTGGCGCAGGCCTTGCAGGGGCAAGTGGTATTGGCAACGATGTCGCCCAGGCGTGTGGCAAAGGCGTTATAAAGGTTTTCGCAGAAGGTCAGCATCAGATCGCCGGAAACCAGCTCCTGCCGGGTCGAATAGGCCAGCACCGCGTCCCCCTCCAGCTTCCAGAAGTGCAGCGGCACATCAACTTGCTCCGCCACCGCTTGCAGCAGCGATTGCAGGATCGGATTGGCGTGATCCAGCTCCGAGGACGTCAGGAACTGGGTGTATCCGGATATATCCGCAATCAGCAGATAGCCATTCTGTGCCGTCATTGTACCTGTCCCCCGTTTACACACACCTAGGTGCCGATTGCGCAGCCGCCCCGCGCCAGTATAACAGAACACATCGAAAATTGCGCATGTGGCAGCCCGGGGGAGCCGGACATGACGATCGAAGACATCTGGCCGGAATACCAATCCCGCCTGCGGTCCTTCCTGCGCGCCCGGGTGGCACACCCCGAGGACGCCGAAGACCTGCTGCAGGAGATATCAATCAAGGTCTTCACCGGCCTGCCTGATCTGCAGGACAGCGCCCGGCTGCAGCCCTGGCTGTTCCAGACCGCCCAGCGCACCATCATCGACCACTACCGCAAGACCGGCCGGCGTGCGCCGCCGCATCCCGATGACCTGTGG
>JBFOLS010000715.1:0-12925 GCA_040830225.1 Leisingera sp. | reverse complement strand
TTCACCGGGCTCGGCTGCCATGTTCTTCGCATTTTTCTGGTTGGCCCACTCGATCAGCTTGGCGCCGTGCATGATGGCGCTGACGCCAGTGTGCATGAGCGAGGAATGCACTTCAAAACCCACAAGATGCGTATCATAGCCAGTGCCGCCCTTGTGGCCGGTCACGGCCTTCATCATTGAAGGCTCGCCCACGATCACTGCTGATCCTTTGGGCAGCACTGGCTGCATCGCTTCGATCATGGGCGGGGCCCCGGTGCAGCCGGTTTCCTCGTCAAAACTCAGCGCCAACTGCAGCGGGCGGATGACACCCTGGGTATGCGCCTCGACCAGCGCCCAGATTGCCAGCGCGTCAAAACCTTTCATGTCGCAGGTGCCGCGCCCGAAGTATTTGCCGTCCTTTTCTACCACTGTGAAGGGATCCGTGTCCCAGGGCTGACCATCCACCGGCACAACATCGGTATGGCCCGACAGCACAACGGCGCCCTCCTCCCAAGGTCCGACATGGGAAAAGACCGCGGCTTTGTGAGGCTGTTCAGGATCAACCCAGCGGTGGCTTTCGATACCGTGGGACGACAGGTATTCCTGCACCCAATCCACCAACGGGAGGTTGGTTTCCCGGCTCACGGTCGGGAAAGAGACCAGATGCTCCATGATCTCCAGCGGCGTCAGTTTGGCGGCCATGTTCAGTATCCGCTGTCAGTGGTCAGAACGAAGTGGCCGGGCTCCAGCTCCAGGTACTCAGAGAGTTCCGGCTGATAGCCCACTTCATGGATCGGCGAAGGGATCGGTTTGAAGTTCAGCTCTTTCTCGGACTTGCGCTGGCGCGGGTCGGCGATCGGCACCGCTTTCATCAGTGCCTGGGTATAGGCGTGCAGCGGGTTCTCAAAGACCCGCTCACGCGGGCCGATCTCAACGATACGGCCCAAATACATCACGCCCACCTGATGGCTGACGCGCTCCACCACCGCCATGTCGTGGCTGATGAACAGGAACGACAGGCCCAGTTCTGCCTGCAGCTCCATCATCAGGTTCAGGACCTGCGCCTGCACCGACACGTCCAGCGCCGAAACGGCTTCGTCCGCAACGATCAGCTTGGGGTTCAGCGCCAGCGCGCGGGCGATGGCAATCCGCTGGCGCTGGCCGCCGGACATCTCGTGCGGGTAGCGGCGCATAAAGCTGCGCGGCAGGTGGACGCGGTCAAACAGGCTGGCGACACGGTCCTGCAATTCAGAGCCAGAGGCCAAGCCATAGTTGCGCAACGGTTCCGCGACCTGGTCGATCAGCTGCATCTGCGGGTTCAGGGAGGCAAACGGATCCTGGAAGATCATCTGCATGTCCTGGCGCGCCTTGTGCATCTCAGACGCATTGAACTGCAGCACATCGCGGCCTTCAAAGTTCACCTGTCCGGACAGAGGCTCCACCAGCCGCAGGATCGACCGGCCCGCCGAAGATTTGCCGCAGCCGGACTCGCCTACCAGCGACAGGGTCTGGCCCTTGAAAACCTTAAAGGAGACGTCCTCGACCGCGTGAACGTTGGAAATTGTCCGGCGCAACAGCCCGCCTTTGACCGGGAACCGGGTGGTCAGGTGCTTCACTTCCAGCAGCACCTCGTCAGTGCCTTTGATCGGCTCGATCTTTTGGTTTTCCACCCCCATCAGCTTCATCGGCTCGGGGTAGTGCTTGCCGCGCATCTCGCCCAGCTTCGGCACCGCCGCCAAGAGCGCCTTGGTATAATCGTGCTGCGGGTTCTCGAAGATCTCCTCGACCGTGCCCTCTTCTACCTTGTTTCCACGGAACATGACGACCACGCGGTCTGCCATCTGCGCCACCACCGCCATGTCGTGGGTGATGAACATCACCGCGGTGCCGGTTTCACGCTTCAGCCGGTCCATCAGCGCCAGGATCTCGGCCTGGATGGTCACGTCGAGCGCGGTTGTGGGTTCGTCCGCGATCAGCAGGCGCGGCTCGCAGGCCATCGCCATGGCGATCACTACCCGCTGGCGCATGCCTCCGGACAGTTCATGCGGGTACTGTTTCAATCGCCGCTCCGGCTCGGGGATGCGGACTTGGCGCAGCAGCTCCAGCGCCCGCTCATCGGCTTGGGACTGCGACATCTTCTTGTGAATACGCAGGCCTTCGGTCAGCTGACGGCCGACGGTGAACACCGGGTTGAGCGCAGTCATCGGCTCCTGGAAGATCATGCCGATCTCGTTGCCGCGGATCTGCTTCATCATCTCCTGTTCGGAGGTGGCCAGATTGGTGTCGCCGCCGTCGCGGCGGTCAAAAATCAATTCGCCGCCCGCGATCTCGCCGCCGCCGAATTCCACCAGACGCATCAGCGACAGCGAGGAAACCGATTTGCCGGAACCGGACTCGCCCACAATACAGACGGTCTCGCCGGGTCTCACATCGAAAGAGACATCCTCGACACCGACAACCGGACCATCCTTGGTCTGAAACTCCACCCGCAAGTTTCTTATGGACGCAATTGCGGTGTCCAGCATGACAGCTTCCCTATCTGTATTTTTCCAGGCCTGCACAGGGCACAGGCCCCGGCCTGGAAGAGTAAACTCTACTTCGCACAAAAAAGCTCATGCAAATAATGCATAAGGATTCCAAAATTGGAATTTGCAATTTCTAAGGAACTAGTTTTCGATAACTCCAGTGGCTTCCTGCATGGCACCGCGCGCCGGTGGATCCGGCAAAAGGTTAAGACTGCTTGGTTTTTTGCGTTCCCCGTACCGCCTGCAGGCGCAACAGCTACCACTCCGCAGCGATGCGGCACCTTACCGGGCAGCGCAGCCCGGACGGCAAAAAGACACAAAACAAGGCACAAAACGTGTCCGACAAGGAGAGTGTGATGAAACTCAAGTCCCTATTGATGGGTGCCGTGGCAACGGCCTCCCTGGCACCCGCAGCGTTCGCCGAACGCGGCTCGGACGGCCAGGTCAACATCATCTACTGGCAGGCGCCGTCAATCCTGAACCCGTTCCTGTCCGGCGGCACCAAAGACACCGAATCCGCCTCGCTGGTGGTGGAACCGCTGGCCCGCTATGATCCGCAAGGCAAGATGGTGCCGTTCCTGGCCGAAGAAATCCCGACCCTGGAAAACGGTGGCGTCAGCGAAGACCTGATGTCGATCACCTGGAAGATCAAACCGGGTATCCTGTGGTCCGACGGCTCTGCTTTCACCGCCAATGACGTGAAGTTCACCGCCGATTACTGCATGCACCCCGAAGGCGGCTGCGCTCAGGTCACCAAGTTCGAAGGCGTAACCAACGTTGAAGTCATTGACGACCTGACCGTCAAAGTCTCCTTTGGCGGCCCGACCCCCTTCCCCTATGGTCCGTTCGTCGGCGGCGAAAGCCCAATCATTCAGCAAGCCCAGTTCGAAAGCTGCATGGGCGCCAAGGCGCCAGAGTGCACCACGGCCAACTTCGGCCCGATCGGGACTGGCCCGTTTGTGGTGGATGAATTCAAACCGAACGACGTGATCACCATGTCGGCCAACCCGAACTACCGCGACCCGGCTAAGCCGGCCTTTGCCAAGGTGCTGTTCAAGGGGGGCGGTGACGCTACTGCAGCCGGCCGCGCGGTAATGGAAACCGGCGAGTTCGACTATGCCTGGAACCTGCAGCTGGCTCCGGAAGTGATCGCCCAGATGGAAGCGGGCGGCAAGGGCACACCGGTGGCAGGCTTCGGCCCGCTGGTGGAGCGCATCATGCTGAACCAGACCGACCCGAGCCCGGAACTGGGCCCGGATGAACGGTCGGTGAAACGCGGCCACCCGTTCCTGAACGACCCGGCCGTCTACAAGGCTATGTCGATGGCCATCGACCGGCCGCTGCTGGTGGAAATCGGTTACGGCAAAGCGGGCAAGGTCGGTTGCAACTGGGTGCCTGCGCCGGCAGCCTTTGCCTCGGACACCTTCGACTGCTCGACCCAGGATATCGAAGCCGCCAAAGCGATGCTGGAAGAAGCGGGTTACAAGGACACCAACGGCGACGGCGTGCGGGAAACCCCGGACGGCAAGCCGATGAAGATCCTGTATCAGACTTCGACCAACGCCGTGCGTCAGGATTTCCAGGCACTGATCAAGGAATGGTGGAGCCAGATCGGCATCGAAACCGAACTGCGCAACCTGAACGCTTCGGTGTTCTTCGGCGGTGATCCGGGCTCGCCCGACACCTTCCAGAAGTTCTATGCCGACGTCGAAATGTACGCCAACACCTTCAACGGCACCGACCCGCAGTCCTATCTGGCCAACGGCCTGTGCGACAAGGCACCGACCCCGGCGTCCCAGTGGCAGGGCGAGAACATCTCGCGTTTCTGCGACGAGGAGTTTGATGCGCTGCACGCCGAGCTGGCGAAGACCGCAGGCCTGGACGCCCGCGCCGAGATCGGCAAACGCCTGAATGACATCATGGTCGAAAAAGGCGGCATGATCCCGCTGGTGCACCGTGGCCGTCTGTCGGCGCACTCCAACACCCTGGGCGGCGTCGACCTGAACGTCTGGGACAGCGAGCTGTGGAACGTGGCCGACTGGTACCGCATCAAGTAAGCTGAGCTTGCCTCACAGGGGCCCTGGCGTTACGCCGGGGCCTCTTGCCATTCAGGTTCGGTTACGTTTTACCGCCCGCGCATGAATTGGACCCGAGGCCACTTGCCTGTTCCGAACTCACTACAAGTTGCAAAGGCGCTTACCTGATGCTGACCTTTACAATCCGGCGGCTGATACTTGCAGTTCCGACCCTGCTGTTCATCAGCCTCGTGATCTTCCTGCTGCTGGAGCTCGCCCCCGGCGACCCGATGGCGCAGGTTCCCCTGACCGTCCCCCCTGAAGTCAAAGAGAAAATGCGCGAGGCGCTTGGCCTCGGCCAGCCCATGCATATCCGCTTCTGGAAGTGGATCGTGCAGTTCTTCTGGATCGAGCCGCAGGTTCTGATCGACCACTACCTGGGCACCTCCTTCTCCGCAGGCGACCTGCGGGTGATCTCCTGGCAGACCCGTTCGCCGGTGATGGACATCGTGATCCAGCGAATCCCCCAGACCCTGTGGGTTGTCGGCACCGCCTATGTGGTCGCCATCCTGATCGCGCTGCCGATCGGCATCTACTCGGCCTACCGCCAGTACAGCTGGTTCGACCAGCTCGGCACTTTCGTGTCGATGGTCGGCTTCTCGGTGCCGCCGTTCTTCTCCGGCGTGCTGGTCATTGTGATCTTTTCGGTGCAGCTCGGATGGTTCCCGTCGATTTATGACACCACCCATGTAGTCGACAGCTGGGATGCCTTTGTCTACCAGCTGAAGCAGATGATCATGCCGGTGATGGTGCTGGCGCTGCAGATCACTGCACAGCTCAGCCGCTTCATGCGCGCCTCGATGCTGGACAACCTCAATCAGGATTATGTCCGCACCGCCCGCGCCAAGGGCCTCAGCGAATATGTGGTGGTCATGGTCCACGTGCTGCGCAACTCGATGATCCCGGTGGTCACTGTGATTGCACTTGGCATTCCGTCAATCTTCGGCGGCGCCATCATCACCGAACAGGTGTTCAAGGTGAACGGCATCGGCCAGCTGCTGATCGGCGCCATCCAAGCCAACGACCTGCCGATGGTGCAGACGCTGACCTTCATCTTTGCGGTGCTGATCGTGCTGTTCAACCTGATCGCCGACGTGCTGTACGGCATTCTTGACCCGAGGATCCGCTATGACTGAGCTTAGCAATCCGCAACCCGCCAAGCCGCCGCGCAGCCAGTGGCTGGACGTCTGGGACCAGTTCAAATCGCACCGCGGGGCGCTGATGGGCGGGGCGCTGTTCCTGTTCATCATCCTGGCGGTCTACCTGGGTCCGTTCTTTTGGGAGCTGGAAGCCACCCAAATCAACATCCGCCACCGCAACCAGGGCCCCAGCTGGGAACACCCCTTCGGCACCGACCAGCTGGGCCGCGACATGCTGGCCCGGATGATGGCAGGCGGCGCGACCTCAGTCTCCGTGGGCCTTACCGCGATGCTTCTGGCGCTGTTCCTAGGCTCCTTCATCGGGGTGATGGCCGGCTTCTTCAAGAAGCTCGACGGGCCGCTGATGCGCCTGACGGATTTGTTCCTGGCGCTGCCGCTGCTGCCGCTGCTGCTGGTGATGATGCTGCTGTTCCGCGAACCGCTGAACGCAACCTTCGGACCTGAACAGGGGATCTTCATCCTGATCGTGGTCGCCATCGGGGTGACCAGCTGGATGCCCACGGCGCGGATCGTGCGCGGCGACGTGCTGGCGCTGAAGGAGCGTGAGTTCGTCATGGCCGCCCGTTCCATCGGCACCACCAACAGCAGCCTTATCACCCGGCATATCCTGCCCAACGTGCTGTCGCCGATCATGGTCTCGGCCACGCTGGGGATTGCCACCGCGATCATTACCGAGTCGTCGCTGTCGTTCCTTGGCCTCGGCTTCCCGCCGGACTTCCCGACCTGGGGCCGCCTGCTGTTTGATGCCACCGACTATCTGCAGCAGCATCCCGAGCGGGTGTTCTGGCCCGGTATGGCAATCTCGCTGACGGTGCTGAGCGTGAATTACCTGGGCGATGGCTTGCGCGATGCGCTGGACCCGCGGATCCGCGGCCGCTGAGGCGGAACCCCCGCACATATTCAAATAAAAACATGACTATTGGCCGTCCCGCCACAGGCGGCCAATTTGTTTTCAAAAGCATCAAATCGGAAAACAAAACCCCACTACAGGCCATTGGATCGGAACTCTTTCCCGCACCCTCGGCGCAAACCGCAGCCGAACAGACTTGCCCAAGGCGCCGGCAGGCGTCATTTCGGGAAAATATCCCGCTTTTCCGCCTGGTGACTGCAATGTTCGAAACATTTGGCTTTGAAGAGACCACCCCGCAGGACGTCTCCGTCTGGGTTGCTCTCGGTGTCGGCATCCTGTTCGGCGTGCTGGCGCAGCTCACCCGTTTTTGCTTCCGCCGCGCCTTGGTGGGAGACGACCGCCACGAGGCCGCCGGCGTCTGGGCGATGGCCTTGGCTGTTGCTGTTATCGGCACCCAGGCGGCAGTTGCCCTGGGCTGGATCAGCTTCGCAGACCACCGGCTATTGGCGGAGGAACTACCCATTCTCGCCATCGGGGTTGGAGGACTGATGTTCGGCGCTGGCATGATCCTGACCCGCGGTTGCGCCTCGCGCCTGCTGGTGCTGAGCGGCAGCGGCAACCTGCGCGCGCTTCTAGTTATCGCGGTCTTTGCCATCACCGCCCATGCCACGCTGAAGGGCGTTCTGGCGCCCGTCCGAACCGTGCTTGGCTCGGTGACGCTGCCGATGGCTGAACACGTCTCCCTCGCCGCCCTGCCCGGCGGCCCGCTGCTGTGGAGCGCCGCGTTCGCCGCTGCAGCCTTGCTGCTCGCCCTTCGGTCCGGCAACAGCCTGGCAATGCTGGCAGGAGCGGCCCTGATCGGTCTGCTGGTGCCTCTGGCCTGGGTGGGAACCGGCTACGTGCTGTTCGACGAATTCGACCCGATCCCGATGCAGAGCCTCTCCTTCACCGCCCCGGCCGCGGACACGCTGTTTTTCACCATTGCTTCCTCCTCCATCCCGGCAGGCTTTGGCCCTGGATTGTTCGGCGGTGTTCTGCTTGGTGCGCTGTCGGCAGCACTGCTCAGCGGCGGGTTCCAATTGCAGAGCTTTGAAAGCCCGCGCCAGACCGGCCGTTACCTGACCGGTGCGGTGCTGATGGGCGTTGGCGGCGTGCTGGCCGGAGGCTGCACCGTAGGGGCGGGCCTGGCAGGCATTCCAACGCTCAGCGTTGCCGCCCTGCTGGCCCTGGCAGCCATTGCGCTTGGCGGACTTGGCATGAATGCCGCGCTTAGTGCAGCTTCTTCCGGATCCGCCGCACACCCAGCCAAACCAGGCCAACAACCGGCAGAGTGATCAGCGCCGTCAGCATGCCCTTGCTGATGTCCAAGGCCGCAGTCAGCGGATACAGCGCATAAGCTGCCAGCGACACCGCGTAATAGCTGATCGCCACCACTGACAGCCCCTCGACCGTGTGCTGCAGCCTGAGTGCCAGATCGGCACGGCGGTCCATGCTAGCCAAAAGCGCCTGGTTCTGCGCCGAACGCTCCACATCCACCCGGGTTCTGAGCAGCTCCCCTGCCCTGCGCGCCCGGTTGGCCAGCGCCTCCAGCCGCTTTTCAGTGGATTTCACCGTGCGCATGGCCGGCTCAAACCGGCGCAGCATGAACTCCTCCAGCGTCTGGAAGCCCTTGTGCCGCTCTTCCCGCAACAGGCTGACCCGCTGATTGACCAAAGCGTCGTAGGCGCCGGTAGCGCTGAAACGGAAGGCTGAGCGGGCCGCCATTGCCTCCAGTTCCGCTGAAACTGTCAGCAGCTGCGACAGGGTCTGCTCAGCCGGGACAGAGCCGCCGGTCATCTCAACCATCATTTCGCTCAGATGCGTATCCAATGCACTGATGGTTGGAGTGAGACCACGGGCGCGGGAGAAGCCCAACATCGCCATCGCCCGATAGGTCTCGACCTCGCACAGCCGCTGGACGATCCGGCCAATCCGGTTGTGGCCCGTGCCCGGAGAGGTGAAGACAGCAAACCGCATGTGGCCCGCGGGATCGATGCGGAAGTCACCGCCCACAACAGCGCTGCCGCTCAGCACCTGCGACACGGCCAGGCTCTCCGGCACTAGCCAGTCCTGCAGGATAGGCTTCAGTGCTTCACCTTCGGGGCGCGGCAATACCCGGACCATAGCCGAGGTAACCCGCTGCCCTGGCGCCTGCTCCAGCCAATCCGCCGGGAACACTTCGAAATCCGTGGGGTCAAAGGCACGGGCGCTGACACCGTTGGAATAGGCGGTGTAGCTGACAAATTCGGTGTGCTGCTCCCACTTCAGCATGTGGCGGCCGATCTGCGCCATGTGGTGGGTGGCACCCGGCTGCGGATGCGGGGCACCGTGCCGGTCGAGCAGGTCCTTCAGGTGCTCCAAATCCAGCATCCGGTCGCGGTGCTCGGCCTCGCTGGGCTGCTTCACCGCGAGATAAACCACCGTGCAGGGGCTCGACATGGCGGGAAAAGGGCGCGCGTGCAGCTCGTTGGTGAGCTGATAACGCAATGGATGGTCCTGGATCGGGGGCATGACGGTCTCCGGGGCAATGGCGGCAACCATAAAGACTCGATCAAAACATGTACAGAATTGTTTTATTTCAATGCGTTATGTGAATGCGATGGTATGCAGAGGCAAGGTTGAAGGGGCTCTGCCCCGGCCTCCAGCCTCCCCCGCGGTATTTCGAACCAGAAAGAAGCACAAAGAAAAAGGCGCCCCGGATGGACCAGCCCCTGACGGTAAATGTTGAAACAAAGACTTCGGTTGGCCACAAAGTGGCCAATCTATCCCATAGAAACCCTCTTGAACGGCCCATTTGGGGGGATTGTGGAGGGTTTCCACATGAACGACGTCTCGAAGATATCTTCGACAGACCACGGGCTCGAACGCCGACTGCCTTTCCCCTTCGAGGGTGTTGATGTCAATTTCTGCCGAAACCCGCAGTACTCAGGGCTGGGACTTTCCCCATATCCCTACAAGCGACCCTTGGGTAGCCCAGCCGCACCGCCCGGATCAATTCGCGACGTAGTGGCCGGCAGTCGCCACAGTGAGTTTTTCACCTGTCCGACATGCAGCACCAATCACCGCCTGAAAAACAACAAAGCGATTTTCGAAGAATACAACAGGCTCAAGGATTTGCAACAGGTCGATCCGATTGCGCCGGGGTGCAGGAATCCTGAGTACGAGAACCTGGGGAAGTCACTGGCGACGCACCCGGATCAATACCGAAGCTTCGGAAAAACCGCTGGCGGCGATCCCAGGCATCAATGCAAATGCTGCAAGAAGACCTTTTCCATCGGCCGGGCAACGCGACGCCAGAAGCGCAGTGACAAGAACCCTCTTCTTTATCGCATGATGGTCAATGGCGTACCATTCCTGAAGATGTGCTCTATCGCTCAGGTGTCGTATCACGACATCTACCGGAAGATCGACTTCATCTACGATCAGGTCCGCGCCTTCCGGGCCGAGCGCGAGGTCTTCGACGGCATCGACTGGATGTAAGTCGGTTCGCGCTTCGCAACAGACTCCCAATCTCTCAAGATGAACTGGCCCACCAAACGGGAGCGCACCCAGATCATCGTTCAGCATCTATGCACCGCCCATGCCCGGAGCGGATACATCATGGAGGCCGCCCTGCAATTTGGCGACAAAGCCAGTCATGACAAGGTCGAGGCCGATATGGCGCTGGTTGGCGATGACCTGCTGTCAAAGTGCTTCCGGGAACATGGCAGGCTTTGGTCCAAGACCGAGTTCGAGGATTACATTTCGAAGCTCCAGAAGCAGAAGCGGATCAAGGAAGAAGAACTCTACCCACTCCCGCACATTGGGGCTCTGGTGCGCTACGACATCATGCAGTTTGCTCATGCCTTGCGCCTTCGAGAAATGATCGGAGGTGCGGAGGGCAAGTTCGTTTTTGTGACGGATGGTGATGCTGAGCTGAAGGCTGCATTCTGTGCAGGGATGGCGGATTTGATCAAGCAAGACAGGTCTGACATCGCCCTGGTGTTCTTCAACAAGAAGATGAACAACGACCTTCGGAATGCCGCTTGGTCAGCCGGCCGCAGCATCCTGGCTGGTCAAACGGGGCTAAGCGTCTCGCAGATCAACAAGCTCTCTGATGAGGACTATGCCGACCTGGTAGATACCGAAGTTGCTGCATCAATCATCGGCCAGGATCTCAGGATGGGGTTCCATTGGCCATACCACACCAAATCAGAGCCAGACCGGCGCATAGAGCCCCTCACAGACCGTCCTGGGCAGGACTATAGAGCAACCGCCCGGCTGCTGCGCTTGGCCTCCCTCCGTAGCGTGGATTCCTACTTCAACAAGTTCCGGAGCAACCTCCGGTTCGCGGCCAGGCCACAGGTCTCGGAAACCAATGCTCGAAAGGCCTGGGACAAGTATTTTCTCTACAAACCAGAGATCATTGTGAAGCTGACCGAGATATACCGCTTCCACCACAACTGGGTCGGATACGGCTCAAAAGAAACGCCCGCGATGAAGCTCGGGCTTGCTCGCGGGCGCATCTATGAAAGAGACTTTCTGTAGTTACGGCTGTTCGGACACAGTGATCCGGCTGATGTTGGCAACGTGAAGAAGTCGATCACCTCCTTTTTGTTCCGGATTGTCCATCGGTTGTTTTCTTAGACGCCAAGATGACACCTTGCTCAGGAAAGACGCTTAGGTCTTTCAGCGCATAGGAGACTGTTCTTGTGACGATGTAGCGCGCGGGGTTATGGGCACCGGCTTGGGCTGCCATGGCATCGTCTGATTGGGTCTCAATCTGGACAAATAGAAGTTGTGGCTCTTTGCCAGACTTCTGATCTTCAACTGCTTTTTGGATGCAAGATAGTGGGTATTCGTTCATTCAAATCCTCATTGTTATGGTTCATGGGAGCTTCCGTGGCAGGCAACATGCCTTCCAGAGAGAAGGTGGGTAATGTTCTCAAAAGCGGAAACAGAAAAGCCCGCCGCAAGAGCGGCGGGCTTCAACATTTTTCGTCAGGGGCTGGCCCCGATGGAGCGCCTTTTCTTGTGTTTGGCCTGGCCGCTTAGCTGATCATGGTGAGCAGCGTGTCGAGGCTGGCCTTGGCATCGCCGTAGAACATGCGGGTGTTGTCCTTGAAGAACAGCGGGTTCTCGATGCCCGAGTAACCGGTGCCCTGGCCGCGCTTGGAGACAAAGACCTGCTTGGCTTTCCAGCACTCCAGGACCGGCATGCCGGCAATCGGCGAGTTCGGATCTTCCTGGGCGGCCGGGTTGACGATGTCGTTGGAGCCGATGACGATCGCCACGTCGGTTTCCGGGAAGTCCTCGTTGATCTCGTCCATTTCCAGCACGATGTCGTAGGGCACCTTGGCCTCCGCCAGCAGCACGTTCATGTGGCCCGGCAGACGGCCTGCGACCGGGTGGATCGCAAAGCGCACGTCCTTGCCCTTGGCGCGCAGGCGGCGGGTGAGTTCGGCGACGTTCTGCTGCGCCTGCGCCACCGCCATGCCGTAGCCGGGGATGATGATGACGCTGTCGGCCTCTTCCAGCGCCGTGGAGACACCGTCGGCGTCGATGGCGATCTGCTCGCCTTCTACTTCCATTGCCGGACCGGTGGTGCCGCCGAAGCCGCCCAGGATCACGCTGACAAAGGAGCGGTTCATCGCCTTGCACATGATGTAGGAGAGGATCGCACCCGAGGAGCCCACCAGCGCGCCGACCACGATCAAGAGGTCATTGCCGAGCGAGAAGCCGATCGCTGCCGCGGCCCAGCCCGAATAGCTGTTCAGCATCGAGACCACCACCGGCATGTCGGCGCCGCCGATGCCCATGATCAGGTGGTAACCGATGAAGAGTGCCGCCAGGGTCATCAGGAACAGCGGGAAAAAGCCGCCGGTGTTGAAGTACCAGATCAGGCAGATGAAGGAGAGACCCGCAGCGCTTGCGTTCAGCGCGTGGCCGCCCGGCAGTTTGGTGGCCGCCGAGGTGACCTTGCCTGCCAGCTTGCCAAAGGCAATGACCGAGCCGGTGAAGGTGATGGCGCCGATGAAGATGCCCAGGAACAGCTCGACCCGCAGGAAGGCGATTTCCGCCGGGCTCTTCTTGGCGATCAGTTTGGCGAAGGATCCGAGGTCATCGGTGCTGGCGGCTGCCGCCACATTGCCGATTTCGAAATGGGCGATGAAGCCAACAAAGACCGCTGCCAGGCCGCCCAGCGAGTGCATGGCGGCAACCAGCTGCGGCATCTAGGTCATCTGGACCTTCTTGGCCAAATAGGTGCCGATGATGCCGCCGCCGGCGATCAGGATCAGCGACAGCAGCCACAGGCCG
>JBFOLS010000714.1:0-3127 GCA_040830225.1 Leisingera sp. | reverse complement strand
GTGAAAGGGATCTGTCCGTGCAGGCCGCCAGAAAGCCCAGCATCACACCGCATATCAGACGCAGCCCTTGCATATTGTTCCACCTCAATCAATTGACGGCAGGCTACTGAACCTGCCGCCAATGTCCAGAGACGCTGCCGGTTTCCGGCGGGTTACAGCACGTACCGGCTGACGTCGGCGGATCGGCCCAGCTCGCCCAGATGCTTCATGACAAAGCCGGCATCCACGGTTACCGCCTCGCCCGAGCGGTCCGGTGCGGTAAAGGACAGCTCCTCAAAAACACGCTCCATCACCGTATAGAGCCGGCGGGCTCCGATGTTTTCGACGGTCTGGTTCACCTCGGCTGCAATCTTGGCAAGCGCCGCGATACCGTCTTCGGTGAAGGTCACTTCGACCTCTTCAGTGCCCATCAGCGCAGTGTACTGGCGGGTTAGCGCGTTGTCGGTCTCGGTCAGGATGCGGACAAAGTCCTCCTCGGTCAGCGCCCGCAGGTTCACCCGGATCGGCAGACGGCCCTGCAGTTCCGGCAGCAGGTCTGACGGTTTGGCGATGTGAAAGGCGCCTGACGCGATGAACAGGATGTGGTCGGTCTTCACCGGCCCATGCTTGGTGCTGACGGTGGTGCCTTCGATCAGCGGCAGCAGGTCGCGCTGCACACCCTCGCGGCTGACATCGCCGCCGCGGGTTTCCTGGCGGGCGCAGACCTTGTCGATCTCATCGAGGAAGACGATGCCGTTCTGTTCCACCGATTCCAGCGCGGTGCGGGTGACGGTTTCGTCATCCAGAAGTTTGTCCGCTTCTTCGCCGATCAGCACTTCATAGCTCTCGGCAACGGTCATCTTTTTACGGGTGGTGCGCCCGCCCATCGCCTTGCCGAACAGATCACCTAGGTTCAGCATGCCCATGTTGCCGGCACCGGGCTGGCCGGGGATTTCGAACATGTTGCCCATCGGGTTCGAGGTATCAGCCACATCCAGCTCAATCACGGTGTCGTCCAGCTCGCCCGCCTTCAGCTTTTTGCGGAACATTTCGCGGGTCGCCTCGCGGGCATCGGTGCCGGCGATGGCTTCCACAACGCGGTCCTCAGCGGCTTTGTGGGCGTTGGCTTTCACCTCTTCGCGCATGTATTCGCGGGTTTGGGAAATGGCACTGTCCACCAGATCACGGACTATCTGTTCCACGTCACGGCCGACGTATCCGACTTCGGTGAATTTGGTGGCCTCAATCTTAATGAACGGCGCCCGCGCCAATTTCGCCAGCCGGCGCGAGATCTCGGTTTTACCAACACCGGTGGGGCCAATCATCAGGATGTTCTTCGGATAGACCTCGTCGCGCAGGTCGTCCGATAGCTGCTTGCGCCGCCAGCGGCTGCGCAGGGCCACGGCCACGGCACGTTTGGCCTCCTTCTGGCCGATAATGAAGCGGTCCAGTTCGGAAACGATTTCGCGCGGGGTCAGATCGGTCATGTCTCTCAGCTCTCTTGTTTCACCGGGAACCTAATCATGAGCGCAAAAAACACAAGCCGATCACACTCCGATCACGGGAGGCTCACGCCGGAACACGAGCCAGACACGCTGGATAATAGGCCGGTGAGCCCCGGTTTCTTTTTCACCGGGAACCTGCCCAGATGCGGCCAGTGTTTTTGTTCAGGAGCCAAAGGGAGAAACCAATGCTGAACCGCCGTTCCTTCTTTGCAGCCGCCGCTGCCACCACCACTGCCGTGACCCTCACCGGTGCAACCGCTGCCGTTGCAGGCGGTGTCTCAGGCAATTTCGAGGGCCGCTCGAACCACGTGACCTCGGGTGGTGTCAAAATCGTCGAAGAAGGCGGCCGCTATATTGTCGAGCTGGCAGATGACTTCTCGCTGGATGGCGGCCCGGACCCGCGCGTTGCCCTGGGCAAGGACGGGAAATATGACCCTGACACCAAACTGGGCGCCCTCCTCAACTTGACTGGCAAGCAGCGTTACGCTGTGCCGGCCACCTGGGACATTTCCAAGCACAACGAAGTCTACATTTGGTGCGAAGTGGCCGGCGTGCCGCTGGGTGTTGCAAAGATCAAGTAACCGGCGGCGCCTCTCACATAGCGAAGCCAAAGGGAGGGCTGGGCATCTGCTCAGCCCTTTTTCTGTTAAGGGAGCAAAGCGCTAGAGCTTGCTGCCTTTGGTCGGGTTCGTTTCCACGAGGCGGTGAGCGGCTGCCCGGGCGGGTGCGGTACGCGCCCGCCGTTTTGCCGGAGGCGAACCTTCGGTTCGACGGGCAGGCAGGCGCATGGCTGCCGCTAGCGCGACAGCCGACGAGTTCGATTGATTTAGTGAGAAGGCGGCAGCCGGTGCAAGGGAAGAACCGACGCCAGCGGCGCAAGCAGCGCCGCGCGGATCCGACTCCAAAAGGCACCCAGGGCCACCAGAAACACGCCAAGCGCAAGGATTGTGATGGCAGTGCCTTCGCCGTTGAACACCGTACCGGCCAGCGTGACGCTGTAGCCGATGGCAGCAATCAGGAACGACCGGCGGTCGATGATGATCGCGATGAGGGCAAACAGCAGCAGAACACCGAACAGCAGTATGTTGGAGCCGGAGGTGCCGGCGTCCAGCAGGCTCAGCGCAATGGTGTTGACCAGCGCCGGCGCGGCAACGACGTGCAGCCAGAAACCCTGTGCCGACCGCCGTGTCACCCGGTGCGGATCGCTGAGGTCGAAAGCCATCGCAACGGCAAAAACAGCAAACCCGACGGCCAGGGTAATCCAGGCAAAGGGACCGCTTGCCGACAGCAGGAACAGATCACTCACCCCTGCCGGGGTGCCCGCCCGGATAGCGCCCGACAGCAGCGCAACTGCAAAGACCCCCAAAGCAATCAGCGCCATCGCAAATGGCACTCGGAAGCGCAGCCAGAACACAGCAATGACGGCGGTTGCCAGCGCAAAGGGCAGCGGCAGGCTGGAAAAGTCGTTCTGCGCTATCATGAATGGCTGCGAGAAATGCGCTGCAAATCCGGTCCCTGCATTGCCGGCCCACAAGAGCGACAGCGCGATGGCTGGCGCCACCATCCGGCGGCGGCGGATGAAATACTCGGACAGCAGCCACAGAACCACGGCGCCGGCGACAGCGGAATAGACTGCTTTTTGC
>JBFOLS010000713.1:0-3718 GCA_040830225.1 Leisingera sp. | reverse complement strand
GCCGTGGCAAAATGCGGGTCATGGACCATCCGCTGATCGACCTCATCAATGCCCGCATCGAAGCCGCTGAACAGGACGGCGCCTTTGACAATCTGACAGGCGCCGGCAAGCCGCTGCCGAAATGCGAAGATCCGGAAAACGAACTGGTCAACCGGCTGGTGCGGGAGAGCGGCGGGGTGCCGGAATTTGTCAGCCTGTCGCGTGAATTGCAGAGCCTTCGGGAAGAATTGCGCGAGGCCGGCGACCGCAGCCGCCGGCAGGAGATCCTGAAAGAGATGTCGATGATGGATGCCCGCATCGAGCTGGCGCGCAAGGCTTACACGAAGTGACCCCGGTTACGCCTTGATTTCCGGCCATACCTCTGGGTCCAGACCGTCAATGAACGGCGCCAGAACATCGGCGTATTTCTCCCATTTACCGACGGACCGGGTGTGCACTGTCTGGCGCAGCTGGGTGTTCGACAGTGTCAGCACCTGGCCCTCGTGGCGTTCCGGGTGGGCCATATCTTCAACCCAGTCCAGCCCGCAGAATTCTGCCAGCTTGCGGCTTTCGCCTTCGATATCACTCACCAGGTCTTCGTAGCGCAGATCATGCAGGCGCCCCGGCATCACCCGGCGCCAGTGCTGCATCAGCCGGCCATAGAGGTTGAAACGGTGCGCCATGGCCTTGAGGTCATAGGCATAGGTGAGCGAGCTGCCGGAGAAATAACCGCGCCAGATTGACATCGCCACGTCGCGCGGGTCGCGGCAGAGGTGGACAAAGCGCGCCTCCGGGTAGGCGGTCAGCAGATGGCCCAGCAGGCGGTAGTTGTCGGGCATCTTGTCGACATAAGCCGTTGTGCCGCCGGGCATTTCGGGCAGGCGGCTGATGTCCTCGGAGACGAAGGCCCGGGCAGCCTCAGGCGTGAACGCCTGCACCTTGTCCACATACGGGTGAAGCAGAAAAGCGGGAACGCCGCGTTCGCCCAGCGGAAAGACATCCGGGTGCAGGCCGATCACGGTTTCCGTCAGCGTCGTGCCCGAGCGCGGCATGCCGACGACATAAACCGGGCGCGGGCCGTCCTGCGCGGCCGCGGCCGGGGTGATCACGTCCGGGAAGGCCGCCATGATGCGGCTGAACTGGCGCTCGCTTCCCTCGTAGTCATAGGGGCTTTGCGCCGCCATACAAGCGTTGGCCTCGTCGTTATGGGCGGCAAAAGCCTCCTTGTCGCCGGCCTGATCGGTGATCCGGGCCAGGGCAAAGCTGACGTTGGCGCGGTTCAGGGATCGGGGCGGGGCGGACTTCAAAGCCTTCAATGCAACGGGCATCAGATCTTCGTTTTGCTCGCGGCTGTTGAGCCGGGCCAGCATTTCCAGAACCTGGGTGTCCTTTGGGTCCAGCTCCATCAGCGCCAGGCATTGCTCGCGGGCAGCTTGAGTTTCGCCATTGGAGATCAGCTGGCTGGCCAGGCGCCGCCGTGCCTCGATGTTCTGCGGAGCGACGGCCACGGCCTTTTGGGCTGCTTCGGTGGCTTCTTCCTGGCGCATGAGGCGCGCCAGCGGCAAGCTGATGTTCTGCAGCGCATCGGCGTCATTCGGGTTGATCCTCAGTGCGGCCTGATAATCCGCCAGCATCTCCTTTTCGTCGCCTAGCGTGCTCCAGGCCGTTGCCCTTAAGCGCAGCATGCGGGGCTGACGCGGATCGTGTGCCAGCGCGGCGGTGGCGGTTTCCACGGCGGCCTCCGCGTCATTTAATACCAGCTGTGCCTGCGCTTTCAGATAAAACGCAGCCTGGTCGCCAGGCTGATCCCTCAAAACCCGCTCCACCAGCTTCATCGCGGTTTCACCCTGCTGCAGGAACAGCAAAGTCTGCGCGAGGTTCTTGCGGGCATCGTGAAAGCCAGGCGCCAGGGCCAGCGCTTTCTTGAAATAGGGAACAGCGTCGCGGTGCTTGCCGAGGCCTGACAAGGAGATCCCGGCGATATTGGGGAAATCCGGATGGCTCTTGTGCCGCTTCATGCCGCCCTTGGACTGCTTCAGCGCCAGTTTGAATTTGCCTTGGTTCAGAAAGCCGTGCGCGGCCTGGAGATCGTTGTTCAGTGTCATGAGACCTATCTGTCTGCAAACCCGCACCGGCGCGGAGCTGTCCGGCATTTGTAAAGGATGTGCCATATCCCGCCATGGGGATGCAATGGCAGGCCGGAGTGTTCGGGTCCTGAACCCGGAGATCGGGTCCGGCCGCAGAGCGGGATTCAAATCCGCGAGCCGGCCTTGGCGGCGGCGAACTGGCCTGCATTAAGCCGGGCAGAGAATTTTGCCGGAAGGTCCTGTTCGCGTTCCCGCATCCGGTATAGCCTTTTGCGGGCGCCTGCGGGGCGTTCATGTGAATTTACGGGCCAATAGCGCAGAATGTGCGGACGATTTGCAATAACCCTGCCGAATGATGCGATGGCGCAGCTGTTTGCTGCGCAGCCTGCAAATAACTTGCCGCAGGTGCCCAACTACAATGTTTGCCCGACCAATGCTGTGCACGCTGTGCATGCCGGGGAGACCGGGCGGCAGCTGGTGGCGATGCGCTGGGGATTCCTGCCGCATTGGTATGCGAGTGAGACAGCCGGCCCGCTTCTGATCAATGCCCGTGCCGAAACGATTGCGAAAAAGCCCGCCTTTGCTGACGCCTGCCGCAACCGCCGCTGCCTGATACCCGCCGCCGGCTTCTATGAATGGACCAAGACGGAGGAGGGCGCCCGGCTGCCCTGGTACATCCATCGCAGTGACGGGGCGCCCTTGGCCTTTGCCGCGGTCTGGCAGAGCTGGGGCATGGCGGATGCAGTCAAAACCTGCGCAATTGTTACCACCGCCGTCAACGATGGGCTTTCCGCAATCCACCACCGGATGCCGCTGATCCTGGAGCCGCGGGACTGGGGCAAATGGCTGGGCGAGGCGGGCCGCGGCGCCGCCGCGCTGATGCAGCCAGGGGAAGAAGGCATCCTGGACTATCACCGGGTGGATCCGGCGGTGAATTCCAACCGCGCCGAAGGGCCCGAACTGATCGAACCCTTCGAGGAAGGCGATGTCCCGCGCGGCCAGCTGATCTGAGGCTATTCGGCGGCGTGCCGGGAAGGCAGGTCGCGCTGCGGGGCGCGGCTGAGATCGTTGGCGGCCAGCGTCGCCTTTTGCAGCAGGGCTACAAAGGTTTCCTGCTCTGCCTCCGACAGGCCGGTCAGGATGCCGGGCTGTGCAGCCCGGACAATAGGCAGAATCTGCTCCAGCAAGGCCTGGCCGTCACGTGTGAGGCTGACTTCGCGGGCCCGGCGGTCGGCTTCGGAAACCCTGCGTTCCACCAGGCCCTTGTCCACCAGCCGGTCGACGACTTTTCCAAGCGTGGCGCGGTCATAGGCAATCAGCCCGGCAACCGTGGCCTGGTCAATGCCGGGATGCCGGTGAATCGCGGCCATGGCGGAGAATTGCACCGGCGTCAGATCCACCCCTTCGCCTGCCATCCGTTCCATGAACTGGGCCACGGATACCTGGTGCAGCCGCCGGATCAGGTGGCCGGGCAGGGTGTGAATGTCCAAAGGGTCGGTCTCCATGGCCTTTTGATCCTTGCCGGTATGGTGCCTGCCGGGGCGTTCTGCCCGGGCCGGTCTGTCCGCAGTGCCTGCAATACTGCCCGGTGCGCAGTATGCGCAAGTTTTATTGCTGCGGATGCGGCATTTGCGGCTTTTCCTTGCGCATGG
>JBFOLS010000712.1:0-2123 GCA_040830225.1 Leisingera sp. | reverse complement strand
TGGCCTCGGGAAACCGCTGGGCGCTGTCGATATACTGGCGCTGATAGAACACGGTGAGCTTGCCCTGGTGCCAGCTGAGCGGCGGAATGGTCATGAAAGGCTGCATCCCTTCCGGCACCTCGCCGCGGCGGTCGGTGGCCAGCGGGTCGAACAGGCGCTCCAGCAGGTCCGGGCGGTCTGCGCGCATCCGGTTGTAGATCGCTTCCGCGCTGACCAGCAGGGAATCGCCTCCCTCCCGGGCCTCCTGCAGGCACAGGAGCCCCACCACGTCGGCGCTGTCGGTGTGAAAAGTCTGGCGGTCATGGGTCTGGTAGATACGGGTGTTCGGATCATTGGCATTGGCACCGATGTCGCGCACATGGCCCAGGATATGGCCCGCCGCATTCTGCGAGCGCGCGGAGCCCAGATGCGCCCCGACCCCGCAGAAAATGGCCGCAGCCATCTCCTGGCTGTAGCCCGCCACCGGAAGGCCGCGCAGCACCTCAAACCCGTTACCGTTCAGCAGCTTATCCTTCAGCGCCTCCAGATGCGCGGCAAAGCGGGTCAGCGGAAAATCCGCCTTGGTGATCTCTCCCACATCCCGGCCCAGGCTCAGGTAGTGCCGTGCCGCCTGTTCCAGATCGGCGATATCTTTCGGAGACAGCTGCACCAGCCAGCGCTCCGGCTGGGCCTGCATCTGCTGCCCTGTCCAGGCTGAAGGGCCTTCGATCCGTTCAGGCAATTGTCCGTTCTGCATGGGTGCATCCTCTGTTGCGCGGGCCGGTGCGGCCTTTAGAATGAGCTATCCGCAAGACAGCGCATATGAAAATGAGCAAAAATCATGAGTGAAGGCAATCTGACCGCCCTGCGCGCGTTGCAAAGCCTGGAACGCACCGGCAGCATCTCGGCCACTGCGGCGGAACTCGGGCTGACGCAATCAGCTGTCAGCCGTGCCATCTCGGGCTTTGAGGCGGGCTGCAAGCTGACTTTGGTGCACCGGGGCGCCCGGCCCCTGCGCCTGACCGAAGAGGGAGAGGCCGCCGCAGCCCACGCACGCCGCATCACCGGCAACCTGACGGCGCTGGAGCAGGATCTGACCAGCCTGCGGCTGAACCGGTCCGGCACCGTGCGCGCAGGCTCCTTCGGCCCCAGCGCCTCGGTCCGGCTGCTGCCGCGCCTGCTGCTGAAGTTCAAACAGCTCTATCCCGGCATTGACGTCAGCCTAGAGGAAGGAAATGACGAAAAGGCGCTGAATGACCTCGTGCACGAGCGCGTGGATGTCAGCATGCTGGCTGATCCGGGCGAGGATTTCGAAACCCTGCCGGTGGCCACCGACAAATTGGTGGCCCTGCTGCCGTCGGAGCACCAGGCCTCTGAGCCGCTGACACAGCAGGACATGGCCAATGCGCCCTTCATCATGACGCTTGCGGGCTCAGAGCCCTACATTCTCGACTGGTTCCGCCGCGGCGGAACCGAGCCGCGGATCACCCACAGGGTGCAGCAGACCCACTCCATCCTGGCGCTGGTGGCCGCAGGTCTGGGGCGGGCGATCGTGACCGATCTCTCCCTGCCGCAGGACACGCCCGGCGTGCAGGCCGTGCCGCTGGCCGGGGCGCCTGCGAAAGAGATTGTCCTGGCCCGCAAGCACCGGCCGCCCAGATCCAGGGCCGCCGGGCTGTTCTGGCAAACGGCCGCCCGTGAACTGTAGGGCACCGACCTTTCAGCCCTGCCGGCCCCGATCCAGGGCACACGCCAGGCGTGCCCCGGACTGCCGGTCTCAGGCGTCGGCCAGACCGCGCTCTGGCTTAGCCGGCGATGCCGCGGCGCGGCGGGCTTTCACAGCAGCAGCCAGCTTTTCCAGTTCGGCCGCGGTCTCCTCCCAGCCCAGGCAGCCATCGGTGATGGACTGGCCGTAGGTAAGCTCCCCCTTGCCAAGGTCCTGGCGGCCTTCCACCAGGTGGCTTTCGATCATCACGCCGGTGACGCGCTGGTCGCCGCCTGCAATCTGCGCCGCCACATCCGCCAGCACCGCCGGCTGCTTCATTGGGTCCTTGCCGCTGTTTGCGTGGCTGGCGTCGATCATCACATGACCGCGGATGCCGTCCTTCTCCGCCATCCCGCAGGCGGCATCGACTGAAGCCGCG
>JBFOLS010000711.1:0-10828 GCA_040830225.1 Leisingera sp. | reverse complement strand
TCGACATCGACGCTTTTGACGCCGGCCACCGGCGATACCGCATCGACGATCCAGCCGGGCATCTCGCCTGCCACCGGGCAGCCCGGCGCGGTCAGGGTCATGATGATCCTGACGTCGTTCTCGTCGTTGATGTCGATCGTGTAGATCAGTCCCAGCTCGTAGATGTTCACCGGGATTTCCGGGTCATAGACGGTGCGGCAGGCATCGGTCACGGCCTCGTACAGCGGGTGGCTGACGGAGGAGGGCGCGATCAGCGGTGCGCCTTCAAGCGGTTCGGAAGGGTTAGTCATGATGGTCCCGGTCTGATATTCCGACCGTTTATATAGGAAAAGCAGGCCCCGGCGTCCAGAGGCCGTGGAGATGGAAGCTGTGATGTTTTGCTAATCACCATTGCGTGTTCATTTGATTTGAGCCGGTTTGCGCGCTAAGTTGTGGTTCCCCCAAGATGTTTTGCAATGCTGCCCGGGCGCAGCAGGCCGTGCAACCGATTGTTGGCCATGCTGCAGGCTCCGGCTGGAGCGGGGAGACATGATGCCAACGCCGACTGCTCTCTTCAGAACTTCCGCAACAGCTGCCTTGATGCTGCTCCTGTCTGCATTGGCCATTGTGCTGGGAAGTGCCGCCGGGGCCGACACTCACGGACCCTGGCGATGGCAGTTCACCCCGTTCGTCACTGCCCCTTCGGTGGAAAGCACGACCGAGCTGGGCCGGACGGGAGGCGATGTGTCGATAGATGCCGGCGATGTTTTCGATCAGCTGCAGGCGGGCGGCATGCTGCAGTTCGAAGGTGTGCATGCCAGCAATTTCGGCTTCCGGTTGCGTTATGGGGTGCTGGATTCAGACGCCAATGCGGCTAGCGCAGGCGGGGTGCTGCCGGTGAGTTTCGATCAGAATTTGGGCGAGGCGGTGGTGACCTATCATTTCGGGAGAGGGCGCGACCGGTTCGAGCTGTTCGGCGGGCTGCGCCATTGGGATGTGGACGTGATTGCCGAACTTGGCACCGGGACGCTGCGGCGCGGCGGCGACTGGACTGATCCGATTGCCGGCCTGCGCTGGCAGCGCCGCCTGTCGCCGGACTTCTCGGTGCTGCTGGAGGGCGACGTCGGCTTTGCCGGAGACTCCGAACAAAGCTGGTCTGCGCTGGGCGGGCTGGTTTACGACCGCTGGGAACGCGCGTCGATCTATGTGCTCTACCGCGGACTGGGCGTTGAGTATGAAGAGGGCACCCGCGGTACAAACAGCTTCTTCAGGCATGATGCGGTGACACACAGCCTGCTCGCCGGAGTCGGGTTCAAATTCTGACACCTGCAGATTTCGTTAATAGTGCTGAAGCCCGTTGGTCCGGTCCGCGGCTGTGTTGCCTTTGCGTTGATTTGCCCTGGGGTCAATCTGCCATAGGTTAAGAGCAGCGAAGTCTGCATTTCTGGGCGTCACGGGAGGCTGAGCCATGAAGAAAAGCACCAGGTGGCTTTTTGCAGGGGCTGGGGGCGCGGTTTTGGCCGCACTTGTCAGCGCCTATCTCAACAACAGTTCCGGGCAAAGGCCGGCCGCTCCGGAAGCGGCGACGGATAACAGTCAGAATATTGAGGGCTCGGACAACGTTCAGGTGCGCGATAACAATGGCATCGTCAACACCGGAACAATTACGGTGGGAGGCGCCGGCGAATGAAACGGCGAATAACGAAAGCAGCGGAGCCGGGGCAAAACGCTCGGGATGCTGGTTTTGGTTTCCTTCCTGGCCGCCCCCGGTGAGACAGCCCTTGCCCAAGGCAGCCAGATTATTGAGGGCAGCGGCAACACGATGATCGGCAGCGGGAACGAATTTGTAAATACAGGCGACATCCGGATAATCTTGGAATCCGAAGCGGCATTGGCCGACAGCCGTGATCAAAAGGAGATCCTGCGCGGGCTCTCGGAAGTGCTGTCGCAGCTTGCAGCTGACGGCGAGATTGCTGTTACCGAGACCGCGGTGCGCAAGCTGGCCCGGGGGACGCTTGGGTCGCTTGCCACGCAGCCCCTTACGCGGGACGTGATTGCGCAACGGCAGTTTGCCATTCCCCACAATCAGTCTCACAGCATTGCGGGTACGCGGAACTGGATCACTTTCACGCATCAGCACTGCGGCGGCAATTATGGAGTCGGCTTCACCTTCAACCGGGATGTGACCTGTGTCCGCACTGGCGGCACCTATACATTCAACCATGAAGGTCAGACTTATGATCTGGTGTTCGACGGGTATACTGAAAACGGCGAGGCCAAGTTCACGATCTACCCGGCTGACTAGGGACGGGGCACACCGCTTTTCTGAAAGATGAAAAAAAGGCCCCGGAAACCGGGGCCTGAATCATGAATTGCTGTGTTCGCAGCGCCACCTAAGGGTTCCTGGCCGTCAATCGTTGATGTCGTGTTTGAACCTCTTCACCTGGCCTTTGGGCAGGGCGAAGAAGCGTTTCAGCAGCAGCCAGGCGGCCAGCGAGATGCCTGCAAAGATCAGGAGCAGCAGGGGCAGGCCCCAGGCGGCACCGGTGGTCAGCAGTATCAGGCCAACGGCAGCGGCACCGATGGCAAAGCCGAGGAAGATAAAACCGGGCGCCAGCACTTCTAGAATGGCCAGCACCAGCGCCGCGGCGCACCAGACCCACCATAGTGTCCAGATTTGGGTCTCCATCACAGGCGTCCCTTCAGCAGCTTGAAGGCGTCGCCGAAGGCCTCCATCGCGTGGGCGGGCAGGACGATGGTCTGCTTGCCGTCTCCGTTGCCGAGCGCATTGAGCGCCTCGACCTGTTTCAGCGCCACCTGGTATTGCGCCGCCTCGATGCCGTGCTCGCGGATCGCCTTGGCAACGACCTGGGTGGCGTAGGCCTCGGCCTGGGCCTGCACCCGGCGGGCCTTGGCGGCCTGCTCGGCAGCATAAAGCTCGGCGTCGGCCTGCAGCTCTACGGCCCGCTTCTGGCCCTCGGCCTCGGTCACCTGGGCGCGGCGGGCGCGTTCTGCATTCAGCTGCTGCAGCATGGCGTCCCGGGTGGCCTGATCCAGGTTCACGTCGAGGATTTCGGCGCGGGTCACTTCGATGCCCCAGTCGTCGACGGCGGTTTCCACGGCTTCCTGAATGCGGGAGATCAGCTGGGCCCGGTTCGATTGAACCTCATCCAGGTCCATCTTGCCGATCTCGGCGCGCACGATGCCGGCCACGGTGGTGGCAATGGCGCCGTCCACGTCGCGGATCCGGTAGACGGTCTTTTCCGGCTCGAGGATGCGGTAGAACACCGAAGTGTCGATCTGCACCAGCACGTTGTCCTTGGTGATGGCGTCCTGGGTGGCATTGGGCAGCTGGCGCTCCAAGATCGAGATCTTGTGGCGGGCCACGTCCAGCAAGGGCACGATGAAGTTGATGCCGGGCCCCAGCACCGAATGCAGCCGGCCGAAGCGCTCGACCACGTATTTCTCCGATTGCGGTACGATCTTGATGCCCTTGAAGATGATGATGACCAGCAGCACCGCCCCAAGAATGTAAAGGAGGTTGCTGGAGAGAAGCTCCAGGATGAGATCTTCGTTCATGAAAAGGTCCTTTGCTTGCTCAATGGGGGCAGGCGCCTCGGCTGCTGCGGGTGCGGCTGGCAATTCGGCCGGAGACGGCGGGCCGGCTGCCGGAGGCTGTGTGGCCTGCGCCGACGGGCCGGAGGGCGTTGCCTGGCCGCCGGGTATCTTGGTTTTGTTCAATGCGCGGCCTTATTGTGTGCAATGGTATGCATTTGGGAGCTGCAGGTGCTGTTTTCAATATCTGTATGGCGTTATGCCAAGGTGGCTGGCAAGCCCCGCAGGGTTGAATTGCCTGAGGATTTCGGGCAAATGCTGCGGGTTTGCGCCAGTTCGCCGCTGCCGCCCCTGCCAAAATCCAAGGACCCGTCATGACCGCCCGTATTTCCTTTGATCTGAAAGCCACCGATGGCAAGGCCCGCACCGGGGTGATCAGCACGCCGCGCGGCGAGATCCGGACGCCGGCCTTCATGCCGGTGGGCACCGCGGCGACGGTCAAGGCGATGATGCCGGAAAGCGTGCGGGCGACCGGGGCGGACATTCTGCTGGGCAACACCTATCACCTGATGCTGCGCCCGACGGCGGAGCGCATCGACCGATTGGGGGGCTTGCACAAGTTCATGAACTGGGAGCGCCCGATCCTGACCGACTCGGGCGGGTTCCAGGTGATGTCGCTGGCGGGCCTCAGGAAACTCACCGAGAAGGGCGTGACCTTCAAGAGCCACATCGACGGCTCCAAGCATGAGCTGACGCCGGCACGGTCGATGGAGATCCAGCGGCTTTTGGGCTCGGATATCGTGATGTGTTTCGACGAATGCCCGGCGCTGCCTGCGGACCGTAAGCGCATTGCCGAGTCGATGCGCCTGTCAATGCGCTGGGCAGAGCGGTCGCGCGAGGCCTTTGGCGACCGGCCGGGGCATGCGCTGTTCGGCATCATGCAGGGCGGGCTGGAAGGCGACCTGCGCGAGGAAAGCGCCGAGGCGCTGAAAAAGATCGGCTTTGACGGCTATGCTGTTGGCGGTCTGGCAGTCGGCGAGGGGCAGGAGGCGATGTTCGATTGCCTCGATTACGCTCCCGGCTATCTGCCCGAAGATAAGCCGCGCTACCTGATGGGTGTCGGCAAGCCCGACGACATCGTCGGCGCGGTGGCGCGCGGCATCGACATGATGGACTGCGTTCTGCCGTCCCGCTCGGGCCGTACCGGCCAGGCGTTTACCCGCCACGGCGTGGTCAACATCAAGAACGCCCGCCACCAGGACGACCCGCGGCCGCTGGACGAGAACTGTTCCTGCCCGGCCTGTTTGAACTATTCACGCGCCTATCTGCACCATGTGTTCCGCAGCAACGAGATGATCTCGGGCATGCTGCTGACCTGGCACAATCTGCATTACTTTCAGGACATCATGGCAGGCATGCGCGAAGCGATTGCGGCGGGGGCGTTCGAAGCCTGGCAGAAGGATTTCCACGATATGCGTGCGGAAGGCGATATCGAACGGCTGTAACGCCTGGGGCCGCTCAGCGGAGCAAACAGTCCAATCTGTGGTTTGAGAAACTTATTTCAACCCGTTGAAGGCGGGCGGAGGAATCCTCAGATCCTTCCGGCAACATTCCTGTTGCTGGAAGCTTTGATTGGAGGAACTCCCCGTGAGCCACAAACTGTTTTCCCCCGCCGCTGCCGGTGCGATTGAACTGAAGAACCGCGTCGTGATGGCGCCCTTGACCCGTAACAGGGCGGATGATGCAACCGGCGAGGTCCTGGACCGCCACGTAGAGTATTACACTCAGCGGGCCGGCGCCGGGCTGATCATCACCGAAGGCAGCCAGATCAGCGCAGAGGGCAAGGGGTATATCCAGACCCCGGGCATTCACACGGCAGGGCAGGCGGCCGCCTGGCGCAAGGTCACCGATGCGGTGCATGCCAAGGGCGGCAAGATTGTCATCCAGCTGTGGCATGTGGGGCGGATCACCCATGACTCGCTGCTGCCCGAAGGCACCCCGGCTGTGTCCTCCACCAATGCAGCAGCTGAAGCGCAGACATTTGCCAATGAAGGTTTCGTGCCGACCTCGAAGCCTGAGGCCTTGAGTGCTGAGGGCATCAAGCGGCTGGTGGGCGATTACGTGCAGGCGGCAAGATATGCCAAGGAGGCCGGATTCGACGGGGTCGAACTGCATGCCGCCAATGGTTATCTGCTGGAGCAGTTCCTGAAAGACGGGGTTAATACCCGCACCGATGAATACGGCGGCTCGCCGGAAAACCGCGCGCGCATCGTGTTTGAGGTGCTGGACGGGCTGCTGAGCGTTTGGGACGCAGGGCGGGTCGGTATCCGGCTGTCGCCGTTCTCCACCTTCAACGATTCTGCCGACAGTGACCCCGCGGCGGTTTATGGGCCGCTGATCGAGCGGCTGAACTCCTATGGCCTGGCCTATCTGCATATGGTCGAAGGCGACCCCGGCGGTGCCCGTGAGGGCGGCTTTGACGCCCTGCGCAAGCTTTATACCGGCACCTATCTGGCCAACAACAGCTATGACCGGAACCGGGCGCTGGCGCGGACGGACTCGGGCGAGGCGGATCTGGTGTCCTTTGGCCGCCCCTTTATTGCCAACCCGGACCTGGCGGAACGGCTGGAGGCGGATGCGCCGCTGAATGAAGGCAACCCGGAATCCTATTATGGCGGCGGAGATGAGGGTTATACGGATTACCCGGCACTGGAACCGGTGGCGGCTGAATAACACTGTGTCATTGTGAGCAAAGGCGGCGGCCGGAGGTAATAGCCGTGGCCGCCGCTGATCCGGGGCACCCGGCTGCGGTGCAGACCGCTGGAGGCTGGAAAGGGATCGCATCGGCAAATGCGGGAAAAAAGTGACCCTCGCCACCGAATCTTTACCTCATTCGTGCCTTGTGATCCGCGACGGCTGCAGGCAAGGTGTGCCCCAGCCTTGAAGGCGGCCGGTTGAAAACCGATTGCCGCTATACCAGATAAAGACTTCCAATGAGGAGACGGGCCAAAGCTGCCGGATGCCGGGGCCGGACCGTCTTGCCAAACCAAAGGACCGAGTATGCAAGAGCCACTCAATTCCTCCTATCCCGTACTGCCGCTGCGCGACATTGTGGTGTTCCCCCACATGATCGTGCCGCTGTTTGTGGGCCGGGAAAAATCGGTGCGCGCCTTGGAAGAGGTGATGGCGGATGACAAGCAGATCCTGCTGTCCAGCCAGATCGACCCCTCCGAAGACGATCCGGACACCGACAGCATCTACACCGTGGGTGTGCTGGCCAATGTGCTGCAGCTGCTGAAGCTGCCGGATGGCACCGTCAAGGTGCTGGTCGAGGGCCAGACCCGGGTGAAGATCACCGAATTCCTGGAAAACGACAATTTCTTCGAGGCCAAGGCCGAAGAACTGTCTGAAATGCCCGGTGATGTCACCACCACCGAGGCGCTGGTGCGCACTGTTGGCGATGAGTTCGAGCGCTATGCCAAGGTTCGCAAGAACATCCCCGAAGAGGCACTGTCCGCTGTGGGCGAAACCGCAGAGCCTGCCAAGCTGGCGGACCTGGTTGCCGGCCACCTGGGCATTGAGGTTGATCGCAAGCAGGAATTGCTGGAGACCCTGTCTGTCTCGGAGCGTCTGGAGAAGGTCTATGGCCTGATGCAGGGCGAAATGTCGGTCCTGCAGGTCGAGAAGAAGATCAAAACCCGCGTCAAATCCCAGATGGAGAAGACCCAGCGCGAGTACTATCTGAATGAGCAGATGAAGGCCATTCAGAAGGAGCTGGGCGACGGCGAAGAAGGCGCAGGCGAGATCGCCGAGCTGGAAGAGAAGATCGCCGCCACCAAACTGTCGAAAGAGGCGCGCGAGAAGGCGGATGCGGAGCTGAAGAAGCTCAAGAACATGTCGCCGATGTCGGCGGAAGCCACCGTTGTCCGCAACTACCTCGACTGGATGCTGTCGATCCCGTGGGGCAACAAGTCCCGCGTCAAGAAAGACCTGAACAAGGCGCAGGAGATCCTGGATGCGGATCACTATGGCCTGGAGAAGGTCAAGGAGCGGATCGTTGAGTATCTGGCGGTGCAGCAGCGCTCGGCCAAGCTGAAGGGGCCGATCCTGTGCCTCGTCGGCCCTCCGGGCGTGGGTAAAACCTCGCTGGGCAAATCGGTTGCGAAAGCCACTGGCCGCGAGTTCATCCGCATCTCGCTGGGCGGTGTGCGCGACGAGTCCGAGATCCGCGGCCACCGCCGCACCTACATCGGCTCGATGCCCGGCAAGATCATTCAGGCGCTGAAGAAGGCCAAGACCACCAACCCGCTGATCCTGCTCGATGAAATCGACAAGATGGGCCAGGATTTCCGCGGCGACCCGGCCTCGGCGATGCTGGAAGTGCTGGATCCGGAACAGAACAACACCTTCATGGATCACTACCTGGAGGTCGAATACGACCTCTCGAACGTAATGTTCCTGACCACCTCGAACAGCTACAACATGCCCGGGCCGCTGCTGGACCGGATGGAGATCATTCCGCTGTCCGGCTACACCGAGGACGAGAAGCGCGAGATCGCCAAGCAGCACCTGATTTCCAAGCAGGTGAAGAACCACGGCCTGAAGGCTAAGGAATTCGAGCTGACCGAGGACGCGGTGACCGAGATGATCCGCACCTACACCCGCGAAGCCGGTGTGCGGAATCTGGAGCGCGAGATCGCCAAGGTGGCGCGCAAGTCGCTGACCAAGATCATCAAGAAAGAGGCTGAAAGCGTGACTGTCACGCCGGAAAACCTCGACGATTTCCTGGGCGTGCCGAAGTTCCGCTTTGGCCTGGCTGAGAAGGAAGATCAGGTTGGTGTGGTGACGGGCCTTGCCTATACCTCGGTTGGTGGTGAGCTGCTGTCCATTGAGGCGCTGCGCCTCCCGGGCAAGGGCCGGATGAAGACCACAGGCAAGCTGGGCGATGTGATGAAGGAGTCGATTGAAGCGGCGTCGTCCTATGTGCGCTCGGTCTCGCCGAAGCTGGGCATCAAGCCGCCGCGCTTCGACAACTGGGACATCCACGTGCACGTGCCTGAGGGTGCAACACCCAAGGACGGCCCCTCGGCCGGCCTGGCGATGGTGACGTCGATTGTGTCGGTGCTGACCCAGATCCCGGTGCGCAAGGACATTGCGATGACCGGCGAGGTCACCCTGCGCGGCAATGCGCTGGCGATTGGCGGCCTCAAGGAGAAACTGCTGGCGGCACTGCGCGGCGGCATCAAGACCGTGCTGATCCCGCAGGAAAACGAAAAGGACCTGCCGGACATTCCGGACAACGTGAAGGAAGGGCTGGAAATCATCCCTGTTTCCCACGTGTCCGAAGTGCTGGAGCACGCGCTGGTGGCGAAGCCCGATCCCATCGAATGGGATGAGGAGGCGGAAGAGGCCGCGGCTGCGAAGGCGGCGCTGAAAGGGTCGGAAAAAGGGTCAGGCGCCACCGCGCATTGAGCCCTGCTTTCTGAAGAAAAAAGCAAAGGGCGGTCCCATGGGCCGCCCTTTTCAGTTGTTCTCTTCCGTTCTGGCCCTTCTTGCCGGGGCTTGGTTTTTCGGGCGCCGGCCTGGCAGACTGCCCCTTCAAGGGCAGGCTGCCAGGCCCAAAGGCTGGAGGGAGGCCGGGCCGCAGGTCCGGGGTGCGTCCAGGCACGGGAGACCCCCGCTAGGCGGCTGGCAGGGCCGGGTGCGGCTGGGCGGGAATGAAGCCTGGGTCAGGCGGCCTTTTGCGCCATCTTGGATTGCACGGCGGCGACTGCCACTGCTGCGGGGCTGACGTCTTCGGCTTTTGCCTGGTTCAGAATGGCGGCCATGGTGGCATCAAGATCTGCCAGTTTCTCAGCGACAAAGCCCTGGCGGTCCCTGATCGACAAAATCTCGGTGGCCACGTTGATGATGCCGCCGCCGTTGGCGACAAAATCGGGGGCGTACAGGATGCCGCGCGCGTGCAACTCAGTTCCGTCCCCGGCAGTGGCCAGCTGGTTGTTGGCGCCGCCGGCGACGATGCCTGCCTTCAACTGCGGGATGGTGTCGGCGTTCAGGATGCCGCCGATAGCGCAGGGGGCAAACACATCCGCCTCAGCCGCGTAAATACCGGCCAGCGGCACTGCCCGGGCGCCGAATTCGGCAACCGCCTGTTTCACCCGGGTCTCATCAATATCGGTCACAACCAGTTCGGCGCCGGCCTCATGCAGGAACTGGCAGAGATACCATCCGACATGGCCAAGCCCCTGCACCGCCACGGTCACGCCGCTGAGGTCGCGGCTGCCGTGCTTGTGGGCACGGGCGGTGCGGATCGCGTTGAAGATGCCGCGGGCGGTAATGGGGGAGGGGTCTCCGCTGGCAAACTCGCCATCTGCCAGCCCGGCCACCCAAGCCGTTTCCTCGGCCAGGACGGCCATGTCGGCCGGGCTCATGCCCATGTCCTCGGCGGTGATGTAGCGGCCCTCCAGCGACTGAATGGCCCGGCCGAAGGCGCGCAGCAGAGCCGGCGTCTTTTCCGTGCCCGGATCGCCGATGATCACCGCCTTGCCGCCACCCAGCGGCAGGCCTGCGGCGGCGTTCTTGTAGGTCATCCCTTCGCTCAGCCGCTGGACATCGGTCAGCGCCTCTGCCTCGCTGGCATAGCGGCGCATCCGCAATCCGCCTGCCGCAGGGCCCAGGCGGGTGGAATGAATCGCAATGAAGCCAAGAAGCCCGACTGCGGGCTCCTCAACGCGGTAGATCTCTTCATGGGTGCTTGATGCGACGGCGGTCACTGTCATCTGGTCGCTCCTCCTCAACTTTCTCCCGATAATAAGAGTGCGCGCACGCCGGTTTTCACTAAAAATCTTTGTTGCCGGAGTGAGTTTTGGAGGTATCCTCTGAAACTGTTGGCAATCGTAGGCAAAAGCTCCATGGATTCGATCGACCGCAAGATTGTGGCCGCGCTGCAGCGCAACGGGCGGCTGAAGATTTCAGAGCTGTCGGAGATGGTTGGCCTGTCACCGACCCCCTGCGCGCGCCGGGTTGCCAACCTTGAGGAAAGCGGTGTCATCTGCGGGTATTCAGCCCGGGTGGATCAGGCCAAGCTGGGGCTGCCGGTCACCATCTTCGTGGCAGTTGAACTGGACCGCCAGTCTACGGAAGCTCTGAGCGCGTTTGAAAACGCGGTGCGGCAGTTCGACCAGGTGATGGAATGTTATCTGATGACCGGCACGCGGGATATTCTGTTGCGGGTGGTTGCCGAGGATCTGCCCGATTTCGACCGCTTTTTGGAGGACAGGCTGATGCGGGTGCC
>JBFOLS010000710.1:0-5600 GCA_040830225.1 Leisingera sp. | reverse complement strand
TGTGCAGCTTGTGGCCCATCAGCTCGAACCCCTCGCCGACAAACTCATTGTTCTGGCACAGGCCCCGCAGGTACTGCACTGCCATCCGGCCCGGCAGGTTGGCGCCGTCGCCGTTCCAGTAGAGCAGATCAAAGGCAGGCGGCGTCTCCCCCATCATGTAGCTTTTGACGGCAGGGCCATAGATCAGGTCTTTTGACCGCAGGAACGACATGGTGCGCGCAATCACCCAGGAGCGCAACAGCCCCTCCTCTTCCACCTGTGCCTCGATCCCGTCGATGAAATCATTCTGCAGGAACGGAGTGAACTCGCCTTGATCGCCGAAGTCGGTGAGCGTCGTAAAGAAGGTCGCCGACTTCACCGATTTGTCGCCGCGCTGTTTCAGCAAAGACAGCGTCAGGCTCAGCGTGGTGCCGGCAATGCAATAGCCCACCGCGTTGACCTGTTTGACCTTGCAGATCTCCTTGACGGTCTCAATCGCAGTCAGGAAACCTTCTTGGATGTAGTCCTCCATGCCCACCTCGGCATGGCTGGCGTCAGCATTGACCCAGGAAACCACAAACAGGGTATAGCCCTGCTCGGTCACCCATTTGATCAGGCTGTTCTGCGCCTTGAGGTCGAGAATGTAGAATTTGTTGATCCAGGGCGGGAACAGCACGATCGGTGTCTCATGCACGGTTTCCGTCGCAGGCTTGTACTGAATCAGCTCCATCATCCGGTTGCGGAACACCACATCGCCCGGCGTGGTGGCAATATTGCTGCCCAGCTCAAAGGCGCTTTCATCGGCCAGCCGCACCACCAGCTCGCCGTTGTTGGCCTCCAGGTCGGTCACCAGGTTTTCCAGCCCGTCGATCAGCGACTGGCCTTCGGTCTCCACCGCCTTTTCCAGCGCATCCGGGTTGGTCGGCAGGAAATTGGTCGGCGACATCATCTCGATAATCTGGTCGGCGAAGTAGGTCAGCCGCTGCTTGTCCTTGCCTTCCATCTCACCCGCATCCATCACCGCTTTGCGGATCGCGTCGGCATTGGTCAGATACTGCTGCTTGACATAATTGAAATACGGGCTGGTTTCCCACAGCGGGTTTGAAAAACGGCGGTCCTTGGGGCCGCCGCCGTCCTTGACCTCCGCTTGTCCGGCAAGTGCTTTCTGCGCTTCGGCAAAGTTCAGAACCGACTTGCTCCAGTATTCCAGCTGGTGCTCCAGCAGCTTGGCGGGATTCTGCATGGCTTCGGCCCAATAGGCCGTTGCTGCACGCGCATAAAGTTCTTGATTCGGGCCGTCCAGAGCCGGGTTATGCGGGACTTTTTGGGACAGAACATCTGCCAGCCGTTTACTTAACTGCTCCACACGGCCCATGTTTTCTTTAAGTTTTTCAATACTCTCAGAGCTTACCGCAGCGGATAATTCTTCACTTGTTGTCATAGAAAGGAATCCCTCATAGGCTTTCTGCTATGCAGAATAACGTTCTGCAAAATTAGGGGCAAAGCGACGATTGGTCCGATAGTCCGGATTTGCCGGTGACGTTACGCCGGTACGGAGCGCGAAGGAGGCAGGCATGCGGTACATGATGACCTACGATCTGATGGAGACCGTCCGGAACACCAACCAATGGCTGGGCGCCACGGCCCTTTCCATGGCATCTTATCCGGTCTTTTCGGCATTGCCAAACCCTGCTCTCAGCTGGATGGCCGCCTGGGGCGAAGTGACGGAACGTACTTACCAGCGCATGGTTACAAAACCCGACTGGGGCATCCGCACCTTCACCTGCGAAGACGGCAAGGACCATCTGGTTGATATCACCACCGTGGTTGAACGCCCCTTTGGCGACCTCATCCATTTCAAGGTCAACGGGCGCGAAGAACAGCCGCGTAAAGTGCTGCTGGTTGCCCCGATGTCCGGCCATTACGCGACCCTCCTGCGTTCCACCGTCAAGAGCTTGATCGTCAACTGTGAAGTCTATGTGACGGACTGGCACAACGCCCGCGACATCCCTGTTTCCGCGGGGAAATTCGATGTCGAGGACTACACGCTCTACCTTGTCGATTTCATGCGCGAGCTTGGCCCCGACACCCATGTCGTCGCCGTCTGCCAGCCGGTGCCGCTGACCCTTGCCGCGACCGCCTACCTGGCCGAGCGCGACCCCAAGGCACAGCCCTCCTCGCTCACGCTGATCGGCGGCCCTGTCGACCCGGACGCAACCCCGACCGAGGTCACCGATTTCGGCCGCCGTGTCACCATGGGACAGCTCGAAGAAACCATGATCCAGCAGGTCGGATTCAAATACAAAGGTGTTGGCCGCAAGGTCTACCCCGGCCTTTTGCAGCTTGCCTCTTTCATGTCGATGAACGGCGAGCGCCACACCAAGGCCTTCATGGACCAGATCCAGCGTGTCTCCCGCGGCGAGGCGTCCGACCACGATGCCCACAACCGCTTTTACGACGAATACCTTGCCGTCATGGACATGACCGCAGAGTTCTACCTGTCGACCGTCGAGCGCGTCTTCAAGAACCGCGAGATTGCCCGCAACGATTTCATCGTGAACGGCCACAAGGTGGATTTCAGCAAGATCACCGATGTTGCGGTGAAAACCGTCGAAGGCGCCAAGGACGACATTTCCGCCCCCGGTCAATGCATCGCGGCACTGGATCTCTGCACCGGACTTCCAGAAAGCAAGAAAGCCAGCCATGTGGAGCCCGGTGCCGGCCACTATGGAATTTTCGCTGGCCGCAGCTGGCGCAACAACATCCGGCCGCTGGTGATCGATTTCATGAACGCCAACAGCCGCAAAAAGCCAGCCCGCCGCAAACCCGCCAACAAAAACACCGCGGCCTGAACAGATGGCCTCGGCGCAGAAGTTTTCCTGCGATTGCGGGGCCTTGTGCGGCAAAGTTTCCGCAGAAGGCGTCAAGGGCGGCACCCGCGTGGTCTGCTATTGCCCCGACTGCCGCGCCAACGAGCGCTTCCACGGCCGCCCGGACCCGGCACCGGATCCGGTGGACCTGTTCCAGCTGTCGCCTGACAGCATCGCCATTACCCAGGGCGCAGAGCACCTGAAGGCCATCCGCCTCGGCCCGCGCGGCCCGCTGCGCTGGTATGCTTCATGCTGCGGCACCCCCTTTGCAAACACCTTGGCCAAACCCGGCCTGCCCTTTGCCGGCATGCGCTCGGACCTGTTCGAGGACAAGGACGCGCTTGGCAAAGTCCGCGCAAAGGCCTTCATCCCGGCGCCTGGCAAGCAGTCCAGGACAAAGGGCGGCGGCGTCATGGCCTGGGGCATTCTCAGCCGGATGATCACCGGCCGCCTGTCCGGCCGGTGGAGAGAAACCCCATTCTTTGACACAGACAGCGGCCAGCCGGTTTCTGAGCCGGAAACTCTCAGCAAAGAACAGCGCACACAGCTGTATTCCTGATTTCAGAACACTGGCTCAGCCGCGGGCGCCGGCGCAGGAGTTGCCAGCCAGTGAAGCAGGGCGCGGTTGACCCCGTCCGGATCCTCCAGCACCGGGAAATGCCCGGCCTCCGGCAGGATCTCGACCTTCGCCTCCGGAATCAATTGCCCTAGCAGTTCGTGTTTGGACGGCGGCACCACCGTGTCATGGGTCCCGCCCAGTACCAGCGTCGGCACATGCCCCCGCCGCATGGTCGCCTGCTGATCAGGCCGCCGCTGCAGCGCCTTTGCCTGCGCCACATAAAGCTCCGGCCCCAGTTCCATGCCCATGTGGCAAAACAGGTTGTGCACCTCCAGCCGCGAAGGCGCCGGCGCCAGGCATTCCATTGGCAGCGACTCGCGCAGCACATCCTCAAGCCGCCCCGTGCGCGCCGCAATGATCTGCGGCTCCCGGTCCGCTGCCTGCTCCGGCGTCTCCGCCAGGGGGCTCGCCCCCATGATGCACAGGCGGCTGATCCGCTCGGGCGCACGGCGCACCAGTTCCATTGCCAGGATGCCGCCCATCGACAGTCCCGCCAGGGAAAACCGCGGCGGCAAATGCGACAGCATCCGGGCGGCGATCTTCTCAACCGTGTCGCCGCCGGCCAGCGGCAGCACCATCACCGGCATGCTGCCGGAAAATGTCCTGATCTGAGCATCAAATATCCGGCCGTCGCACATCATCCCCGGCAGCAGAACCAAAGGTTCGCGGCACGGTTGCTGGTCATAAGGCATGTCCTGCCCTCGCGGTTTTGCCTTCCACCCCTTGGCCCACAGTGTGCCGCGCAAACCCCGGGATCAAGAAAAACCTTACCAAGGCGGTCATTTACGGAACTTCTGCCGCGGCAAGGCCACGCTCAGTAACCGTTCCAGCAAAAAGCGCCGTTCTCCGCCAGTTGCGAAAACGGGTTGAAAGCGATTTCCCAGACATGACCGTCCGGGCTGCGGAAATAGCCGTGATGGCCGCCCCAGAACACATCCTGCGCAGGCTTCAGCACTTCTGCTCCCGCGGCCTCAGCCGCCGCCAGCAATTCGGCCACTTCTTCCTTGCTGCGGGTGTTGTGGCTCAGCGTCATGGCCCCGGTACCCAGCTCCCGCTCCGGCAGGCCGATCTCAGCCGCCAATGCGGCCAGCGGATAAAGCCCCAGCGTTTGCGAGATCAGATCAAAGGCAATCACCCCGTCCGGGCTCTCGGCCCGCTGCCAGCCCAAGGCCTCATAGAAAGCCGCAGCCTTTTCCATATCCGGCACACCCAGTGTAATCAGGCTCACCCGCTGTTCCATCGCTTAATTCCTTGTTTCTTCTAATTTAAAAATCCTCCCAGCCGACCGTAATCCGGCCGCCGGACAAGCCCACAATACCTCTCCAAGAACCCCGGAACAATACGGGAACAAATTATAGTCGAAATCCCATTGCTCAACTGGCCGCAAGAACGCGCATCAGGCTACGCCCAGAACGTCCAGCACTGCATCTTCGATCATCTTGAGGCATGCCTCATCCGAGAACCTGTGATCCGCATCCTTCACGAGGTTCAGCCGCATATCCGGGCAGGCTGCATGCTCCAGCAGCCGCACAGCCGTTTCCGTCGTCACTGCGGTGTCCGCAGTGCCCTGCAGGCAACGCACCTTGAACGGCAGGTTCAGTGCTGACCGCAGCACCAGGTTCTTGCGCCCGTCTTCAACCATCCGCTTGGACACGTAATAGGGTTCCATGTAATCGCTTGGCAGCTCCACATAACCTTGCGCTTCCAGCTCTGCCTTATGCGCGTTCGAGAAATGCGCCCACCAGCCGTCCTCGGTGAAATCCGGCGCCGCGGCAATGGTCACCATGCCCTTGATACGCTCCGGCATGGCGCGGGCCAGCAGCAAAGCCTGCCAGCCGCCCATCGAGGAGCCCACCGGCACAATCTCCCCTTCGGTCAACCGCGCCACAGCCTCCAGCGTGTCTTCATGCCAGTCGCCGATACAGCCTTCCTCAAAGGCGCCCGAGCTTTCACCGTGGCCGGAATAATCAAACCGCAGGAACGCTTGCCCCCGCGCCTTGGCCCAGGCTTCCAGATGCACTGCCTTGGTGCCCTCCATGTCGGACTTCAGCCCGCCCAGAAACACCACGCACGGCCCCTGCCCTTCGCTCTTGTGATAGGCGATCCGGCGCCCCTGGGAGGTGTCGAGATAC
>JBFOLS010000709.1:0-4555 GCA_040830225.1 Leisingera sp. | reverse complement strand
CGTGACGCCGGATCTGGCCAAAGCGATCATGCGCACAAATACCACCGCCATCGGCGCCATCATGGTGCACCGCGGCGAGGCGGACAGCCTGATCTGCGGCACCTTTGGCGAATACCGCTGGCACATGAATTATGTGGAGCAGGTACTCGGCGGCAACAGCTATTCGCCGCACGGCGCCCTATCGATGATGATCCTGGAAGACGGGCCGCTGTTCATTGCCGACACCCATGTGCGGATCGAACCGACTCCCGAGCAAATCGCCCAAACGGTCCTCGGCGCCGCCCGCCATGTGCGCCGCTTCGGGATCGAGCCGAAGATTGCGCTGTGCTCGCAATCGCAGTTTGGCAATATCTCATGCGACACCGGCAGCCGGCTGCGGGACGCACTGGAGATCCTTGACGACAAGCGCCGGGATTTTGCCTATGAGGGCGAGATGAACATCGACACCGCGCTGGACCCTGAACTGCGCGGGCGGATCTTCCCGAACTCGCGTATGGAAGGCGCGGCCAATGTGCTGATCTTTGCCCATGCCGATGCGGCCTCGGGCGTGCGCAACATCCTCAAGATGCGGGCCGGCGGCCTGGAAGTGGGGCCGATCCTGATGGGCATGGGCAACCGCGCCCATATCGTCTCCCCCTCGATCACCGCCCGCGGTCTATTGAACATGGCTGCCATTGCCGGAACCCCGGTGGCGCACTACGGTTAATCCGGCGGCTGAGCCTTCCCGCTGGCCGCCCATCCCAGGAGGCCAGCAAAGGGGACCAGCCATGAGAGGCCATTGCCATTGCGGCGCGGTGCATTGGGAGAGCCAGGCCGAGGCGGCTTGGAGCTGCTACTGCCACTGCGCCGATTGCCGCCGCAACTGTGCGGCACCTGTCACCGCATTTTTCGGGCTGCCGCATGAGGCGGTGGAGTGGTCCGGCGCCGAGCCTGCAGCCTACAAGTCCTCGGAGGATGTCGAGCGGCTGTTCTGCAGCACCTGCGGCACCCAGATGGCCTACCGCAATGCCAAGGACACGGTGAATATCCACCTCTATACGGCGACACTGGAAAGCCCCGGCGAGATGCCGCCGCGTTTTCACGTCTTCCACTCCGAGCATGTCACCTGGCTCGACCTGAAGGACTCCCTGCCCCGCTATGCAAAATCTTCAGACGGGTGATTCCCGGTTCGGCCAGCAGGTTTGCAGCAAAGAAATTTGCAAGTTTGCAAACCCGGCCGGGTATTCTTGATTATTCTGCAGCAAAGCCCTGTTTGCAAAACCTGCTGACTGCAAACAGGCACCGCGCTGTAAAGTTTTGACAAAGCACCCGGAATTCAGGCGTGAAGCTGTAAATTCCTTGACCAACCTTGCGTGAGAGCGGCTCAAAACTTGCCCGTTTGCCGCATTCTCGCCTACGCAGAAGGCAGGAGGAGATGAACACCATGGGATATCAGGACATTTACGCCGGCTGGAAACAGGATCCGGAAGGCTTCTGGATGGAGGCCGCACAGGCGATCAGCTGGGATGAGGCTCCGAAGCAGGCACTGTTCGACAAGGGCGACGGGCTTTATGAGTGGTTTGCCGACGCCAAGGTGAACACCTGCTATAACGCCGTTGACCGCCATGTCGAAGAGGGCCGCGGCGAACAGACCGCGATCATCTATGACAGCCCTGTCACCCAGACCAAGCGCGAAATCTCCTATGTCGAGCTGAGGAACCGTGTTGCCACCCTGGCCGGCGCGCTGCGCGCCAAGGGCGTGGAGAAAGGCGACCGTGTCATCATCTACATGCCTATGATCCCTGAGGCGCTGGAGGCGATGCTGGCCTGCGCCCGCATCGGCGCAGTGCATTCGGTGGTGTTCGGCGGCTTTGCCTCTAATGAACTTGCCGTGCGGATTGACGATGCCAAGCCCAAGGCGATCATCGCCGCCTCCTGCGGTATCGAGCCGGGCCGGATCGTGAAGTACAAGCCGCTTTTGGACGGCGCCATTGATCTGGCTGCGCACAAGCCGGATTTCTGCGTGATCCTCCAGCGCGAGCAGGATGTGGCAGAGCTGGTGCCGGGCCGTGACGTGAACTGGCACGGCTTCCAGTACGGTGTTGAACCTGCCGAATGTGTGCCGGTTGAGGGCAACCACCCCTCCTATATCCTCTACACCTCCGGCACCACCGGCCAGCCCAAGGGCGTAATCCGCCACACCGCAGGCCAGCTGGTAGCGCTGAATTGGACGATGAAGAACATCTACAACGTCGATCCCGGCGATGTATTCTGGGCCGCCTCGGATGTGGGCTGGGTCGTAGGCCACAGCTATATCTGCTATGCGCCGCTGATCCACGGCAACACCACCATTGTGTTTGAGGGCAAGCCGGTGGGCACGCCGGATGCAGGCACCTTCTGGCGGGTGATCTCCGAGCATAAGGTAAAGAGCTTTTTTACCGCCCCCACCGCTTTCCGCGCGGTGAAGCGCGAGGACCCCAAAGGCGAATACGTCAAGAAATACGACCTGACCTGCCTGAGCCAGGTGTATCTGGCCGGCGAGCGCGCCGACCCGGACACCATCACCTGGGCGCAGGAGCAGCTGGGCACGCCGGTGGTCGACCACTGGTGGCAGACCGAAACCGGCTG
This sequence comes from Leisingera sp., assembly GCA_040830225.1. Lineage (GTDB taxonomy): Bacteria > Pseudomonadota > Alphaproteobacteria > Rhodobacterales > Rhodobacteraceae > Leisingera. The sequence continues at coordinate 1,948 of JBFOLS010000709.1, read as the reverse complement.
GTCGATTGCGGCAAACCCGCTGGGGATCGAGGAACTGCCGACCAAGCTGGGCTCCCCGGCGGTGCCGATGCCCGGCTATGAGGTCGACATTCTGGACGAAGGCGGCAATCCGGTGGCACCGGGCGAACTAGGCGCCATCGCGGTGAAACTGCCGCTGCCGCCGGGCACATTGCCGACCCTGTGGAATGCGGAAGACCGGTTCAGGAAAAGCTATCTCACCACCTTCCCCGGCTATTACGAGACCGGTGATGCCGGCATGAAGGACGAGGACGGCTATCTTTATATCATGGCGCGTACCGATGACGTGATCAATGTGGCGGGCCACCGGCTGTCGACCGGCGGCATGGAAGAGGTCCTGGCGGGCCACCCGGACGTGGCGGAATGCGCGGTGATCGGCGTAGCGGACAGCCTCAAGGGCCAGATGCCGGTTGGCTTCCTGTGCCTCAACGCCGGCGCGGACCGCGACCATGGCGAAGTGGTTTCTGAGGTGGTCAAGCTGGTGCGTGAGAAAATTGGTCCCGTCGCAGCCTTCAAGCTCGCCGTGGTGATCGACCGCCTGCCCAAGACCCGTTCCGGCAAGATCCTGCGCGGCACCATGGTGAACATCGCCGATGGCACCCCGTGGAAAATGCCCGCAACGATCGATGATCCCGCAATCCTCGACGAGATTACCGAGGCTCTGCAGACCATCGGCTACGCCAAAAGCTGACCACCAACTGCCTTGGAATTCTTGAAACCGGACGGCTCTGCCGTCCGGTTTTTCTTGCAACTCTGCCCTGCCCGCCTAGGCTGCGGTGCAAGGAGACGAGCAGATGAACCGAGACGAGATTTGGCGCCTAAGCGCAAGTGAACTGACCGCCTTGACCCATGCAGGCGATGTGAGTGCCGAAGCCGCCGTGCAAGCCTCCATTGACCGGATGAATACGGTCAACCCCGCCCTGAACGCTGTGGTCGAGGATCTGAGCGGCGAAGCCATGGAGCGAGCCCGTTCCCTGGACAAGTCCCGGGATGCAGGCGCAACACCCGGCCCTCTGCATGGCGTTCCGGTCACCATCAAGATCAACATCGACCAGAAAGGGCATGCGACCTCCAACGGGGTCACGGCCCTGAAAGACCTGATCGCCCCTGCTGACGCCCCGGTGGTGGAGAATCTGCAAAAGGCAGGCGCGGTTGTGATCGGGCGCACCAATACGCCGGAATTCTCCTTCCGCGCCGACACCGATAATCCGCTGCACGGGCGTACTCAAAATCCCTGGGGACGGCATATCTCGCCCGGAGGCTCCTCCGGCGGCGCGGGTGCCGCCGTGATGGCCGGAATCGGCGCCTTGGGCCATGGCAATGACATCGGCGGCAGTCTGCGTTTTCCCGCCGCCGCCAACGGCGCGGTCACCGTCAAGCCGGGCCTGGGCCGGGTGCCTGCCTGGAACCCCAGCCAGACAGCCGAGCGCGGGCTGCTGGCGCAGCTGATGTCAGTGCAGGGGCTGATCACCCGGTCGGCGGAGGATTTGCATCTGTCGATGCCCAGCCTCATCGCTGCCGATCCGCGCGACCCGTTCCATGTCCCCATGCCATGGCGCGGTGAAGCATTGGACGGCCCTGTCAAGGTTGCTTTCACCAAGAACACCCACGGCTATGATCTTCACCCCGAAGTCGAGGCCGCGCTGGATTTTGCCCGCGATGCGCTGGCCGACGCAGGTTACGCGGTCGAAGAGGTGGAACCTCCAAATGTGTTCGAGGCCGGGCGCACCGGCTACCGGGCACTGATGGGAGAGATCTATGCACTGATGAAAGGCGACGTGGATGCAGTCGGCTCGCAGACCGTGCGCGACATCTTCTCCGTCTATTTCCAGGAGTTCCCGCCCTTTGCCGGCGAAGAGCTGTTGCAGATGATGGCCAAGCGCACCCATTACGCGCGGCAATGGTCGCTGTTTATGGAGGACTACCCGCT
>JBFOLS010000708.1:0-7051 GCA_040830225.1 Leisingera sp. | reverse complement strand
TGTGATGAACTTCGTTGGCTCGGTGGTGTCGGGGATCGCCTCCCTGACGCAGACGATGGAGGACGGCCGCACCCAGATGGTCGGGCTTCTGCTGCCCAGTGACTTTGTCGGCCGCCCGGGGCGCGAAGGCGCGGCCTATGATGTGGCTGCGACCACTGATGTGGTGATGTGCTGCTTCCGTAAGAAACCGTTCGAAGAGCTGATGGAGCGCACCCCGCATATCGCCCACCGGCTGCTGGAAATGACTTTGGATGAGCTGGACGCGGCGCGCGAATGGATGCTGGTGCTGGGCCGCAAGACCGCGCGCGAGAAAATCGCGAGCTTGCTGGGAATTATCGCCCGCCGCGACGCCACGCTGACCCCTGGCGGAGCCACCAACCGTATGGTGTTCGACCTGCCGCTGACCCGCGAGGCGATGGCGGACTATCTCGGCCTGACGCTGGAAACAGTGAGCCGCCAGATCTCGGCCCTGAAAAAGGATGGCATCATTCAGCTGGAAGGCAAACGGCATGTGACCGTGCCGGACATGCAGCGGCTGATGGAAGAAGCCGGCGACGACAGCGATGGCGGTTTCCTGGGCTGACAGCGGTTTCCCCCCTTTATTGAACAGATCCCCAAGAGTGCTGGGCTGCACCCTTGGGGACCCGCGCTGCGCCTGACAAGCGGGGAAAGCCTCTCAGGGTTTCGCGGCGCGCAGCACCGGGTAGAACTGGGTGAAGACGAAATCGTCATCCGCATTGGCTTCGTGGCAGGCGTTGCAGGCGTCAGTGGGAAACGCGGCTGCGGTTTCCGCATAAGGCTCGCCGCCGTGCCCAAAGGAGAAGAAGGCCCAGCCGCCGGGCTCTTCGGGGAAGCGGGCATTATCCTTGACCAGCAGTTCCAACCCGGCGAAATCGCCCTGGAAGTAGCCGATACCTGAAACCTGCGCAGTGGCGCCGGTGTCTTCGTCGGTGCTGTCATCGGTCTGCACCATCACCAGTTCCTTGGCGATCTGCGTGCCTTCGGGCCAGATGCCGGTGGCGGCATAGCGGTCAAAGGCCGTGGGCTCCACATAGACGTTGTGAAACTCGGGGAAGGGAGCCTCGCCGCCGTTCAGCGCGTTGGGGGTAAGCGGGCTGCCCACAAAGACCCAGCGGCGGTAATCACCAGGCCGGATCACCTCGCCTTGGTCCGTGAAGCCAGCCTGCCGGACCGCGGCGGACTGGGCAAAGACAGTGCCGCCGGCGACGGCGGCCATGATCAGGGCAGCAAGCAGGATGAGAGCGGCGAGGAGGATGGATTTGGCGTTTTCTTGGGTCATCGGCGTGTCCTTGGCTAAGTCCCGGATTTGGCAGGGCAAAGGTAGGAAAGCGCGGGCTGGCCTTGGGTTATGGAAATCATAACTGCACTTCCCCGCGGGAATGCCGTTTACTGGCCGCAGGAGGGCCCGCATGGATTTACGCCGCATCCGCCAGTTTCTTTTGCTGGCCGACACTCTGAATTTTTCCGAAGCCGCACGGCGGAGCGGGGTGTCGCAGCCCGCGCTCAGCAAGTCGATCCGCAAGCTGGAGGAAGAACTGGGCGGCAGCCTGATCCGGCGCGAGGGGCGGCTGACCCATCTGACGCACCTGGGCCGGGCCATGGCATTGCACCTGGCGGAAGTCGCGCGCAGCGCCGCCTCGGCCGAGGCGGAGGCGCGGCGGATCAGCAGCGGCAATGTGCAGCCCTTGGAGATTGCGGTGATGTGCACGGTGGGGCCGTACCGGCTGTCGCGCTTCATGCTGAGCTATCTGGAGGCGCATCAGGATGTGGAGATCACTCTGCACGACGTGCCCGCGATGAAGATCGGCGAGGACCTGCTGAGCGGGCGGGTGGATCTGGCGATCCTTGGCGCGCCGGTCTCGGATGCCGGGCGGCTGCATCATATCGAGCTTTACACTGAGGACATGGTGATGGCCTGCGCTGCCGGCCACCCCTACGCGGCAAGGCCTGAGGTGAATCTGGAAGATCTGTCGCGGCAGCCCTACCTGGACCGGCTGCACTGCGAGTTTCGGGACACGTTTATGGCCACGGCGGTACGGGAAAACGTGCCGATGCGGATCTCGGTGCGCAGCGAGCGCGAGGACTGGATCCAGTATCTGGTCAAAACCGGGCAAGGGGTGACCATCCTGCCGCGCCACTCTGTGGTGATGGATGGGATCGCCACGGTGCCGCTGGCGCGCGAGGACATGAAGCGCAGTGTGCTCTTGTCGGTGGCGGCCGGGCGGCAGGATTCGGAGGCGGTGCAGCAGTTCGTCTCCCAGGCGCGAAAGTTTTCCTGGAACGCCAGCGCAGACTGAAGAACAGGGCAAGGAGGGCTCCCGCGCCCGCACGTGCCCGGCAATGCCGGACCCGCTGGCGGCCTTGGGCCAGGCTCAGCGCTGCGGCGCTGAGCCTGGCCCAATGGGCAACGGTTATTCTTTGAATGGCCGGGGCCGGGCGGGAGCGCCCGGTTTCCGGCCAATTGGAGCTCTCAGTGGGCCATCAGCACCGGCACTGCTGCCTGTTCCAGCATGTTTCGGGTGGCGCCGCCGAGGATCGCCTCGCGGAAGCGGGAGTGGCCGTAGGCGCCCATCACGATCAGATCCGCCGAGGTGTCGGTGGCGTGGCGGTTCAGGATGTCCGAGACCCGTGCCAGCGTCTTGCTGAGCACATCGATTTCGCAGGTGACCCCGTGCCGCGCCAGCATCTGCGCCAGCATTCCGCCGGGGTCGGAGCGTTCCGGCCCGTGCTGCGGCGGGTCGATCACGGCAATGCGGACCAGATCCGCCGCTTTCAGGAAGGGCAGCGCCCTGCGGATCGCGGTCATCGCTTCAATGCTCTCGTTCCAGGCAACCAGAACCGTCTTGGGTTTGGTCAGCGGCGCGGCCTTCTCGGGCACAACCAGAACCGGAGCGCGGCCTTCGAACAGCGCTGATTCGATGATCGGTTCAGCTTCGGCACGCTTGTCGGGCCCGTAGGGCTTGCCCAGCACCACAAGGTCGGTAAACCGCGCCTGGCGGGCCACGTGGCGGCCGAGGTCGGCAATCTGGGCAATGCCGCTGTCGGTGGCATAGGGCACGCCTGCCCGCTTGAGCGCCACATCGGCGAGGGCCTTGACCTCTTCGGCCTCTTCCTGCGCCCGTGCCAGGGTTTCCTGCAGCACCAGGGCATTGGCGCCGGCATAGTAATAGCCCGTCTGGGTGCGGTCGACGCCGAGACAGAGGGCATCGGCATGGGCGCCGAATTCTTCCGCCAGGGCCGCAATTTGCGCCAAAGGCGCCGCTGCGGTTTCCGCAGCCGTAAGAACTGTGAGCAAGGACTTATAGGACATGACACCTCCCGGCGTATACTGCGCCGCGGACCCCCATGGCCCCGGCGCGGAGAATTTCACTGCAGGGGAAGAAGTGTCACATACCGCCCGGATTTGTCTTGATGCAGATCAAGGCAGCAAAGGGGCGCCTTTTGCATGAAGGGCGCGGTCTATTAACGTCCCCGCGCGTCAGGATTCGCGGGGGCACGGCAAAGGGACGCAAGATGTCTAACTATATCAAGCTGATAGCGCTTGGTCTGGTCACGCTTTTCGCGATGATCGGCACCAATTACGCGCGGGATCTGGCTTACCAGGTGCACGCGGTCATTGTGATGATCGTGGCCGGCGGGCTGTTCCTCTATACTTTGCGCCACACCGACGAGCCGAAAAAAGCTGTCGCCGGGGTGGAAAATGAGTATTTCGACAGCGTTGTGCGCGCTGGTGCAATTGCAACCGCCTTCTGGGGCGTGGTCGGATTTCTGGCCGGGACCTTCATTGCGTTCCAGCTGGCCTTTCCGGTCCTGAACTTCGATTGGGCCCAGGGTTTGGCCAATTTCGGCCGCCTGCGCCCGCTGCATACCTCGGCGGTGATTTTTGCCTTTGGCGGCAACGCGCTGCTGGCGACGTCGTTCTACGTGGTGCAGCGGACCTCGGCGGCCCGTCTCTGGGGCGGCAACCTGGCGTGGTTCGTGTTCTGGGGGTATCAGCTGTTCATCGTGCTGGCGGCAACCGGCTATCTGCTGGGCGGCACCCAGTCCAAGGAATATGCCGAGCCGGAATGGTACGTCGACCTGTGGCTGACCATCGTCTGGGTTGCCTATCTGGCGGTGTTCCTGGGTACCGTGATCAAGCGTAAGGAACCCCACATCTATGTGGCGAACTGGTTCTACCTGGCGTTCATCGTCACCGTGGCAATGCTGCATGTGGTCAACAACCTGACCATTCCGGTGTCGATCTGGGGCTCCAAGTCGGTCATCGTCTGGCCGGGTGTGCAGGATGCGATGGTGCAGTGGTGGTACGGCCACAACGCCGTGGGCTTCTTCCTGACTGCCGGCTTCCTGGGCATGATGTATTACTTCATCCCGAAACAGGCAGAGCGTCCCGTGTTCTCCTACAAGCTGTCGATCATTCACTTCTGGGCGCTGATCTTCCTGTATATCTGGGCGGGTCCCCACCACCTGCATTACACCGCGCTGCCTGACTGGGCCTCGACCCTCGGCATGGTGTTCTCGGTGATCCTGTGGATGCCCAGCTGGGGCGGCATGATCAACGGCCTGATGACCCTGTCGGGCGCCTGGGACAAGCTGCGCACCGACCCGGTGATCCGGATGATGGTGATCTCTGTCGGCTTCTACGGCATGTCGACCTTTGAAGGCCCGATGATGTCGATCCGCGCGGTGAACTCGCTGTCGCACTACACCGACTGGACCATTGGCCACGTGCATTCCGGCGCGCTCGGCTGGAACGGCATGATCACCTTTGGCGCCCTGTATTACCTGGTGCCGGTGCTGTGGAAACGTGAGCGTCTCTACTCGCTCAGCCTCGTCTCCTGGCACTTCTGGCTCGCCACCATCGGCATCGTGCTCTACGCCGCGTCCATGTGGGTGACCGGTATTATGGAAGGCCTGATGTGGCGCGAAGTGGACGCCAACGGCTTCCTGGTGAACTCCTTTGCCGACACCGTGGAAGCGAAGTTCCCGATGTATGTGGTGCGCGGTCTGGGCGGGGTCATGTTCCTCGCGGGCTCCATCATCATGTGCTACAACCTGTGGATGACCGTCCGCCGGGCCCCGGCCAAAGAGGCCAGCCTGTCGGTTCAGGTCCCGGCTGAATAAGGAGGGCCGGAGAGATGGCAATTCTCGACAAACATAAAATCCTCGAGACCAATGCGACCCTCCTGCTGATCTGCAGCTTCCTGGTCGTGACCATAGGCGGACTGGTGCAGATCGCACCGCTGTTCTACCTGGAAAACACCATCGAAGAGGTGGAGGGCATGCGTCCCTACACCCCGCTCGAACTGGCGGGCCGCGAGGTCTATATCCGGGAAGGCTGCTATGTCTGCCACAGCCAGATGATCCGTCCGATGCGCGACGAGGTCGAGCGCTACGGCCACTACTCGCTGGCAGCCGAGTCGATGTATGACCGCCCCTTCCAGTGGGGCTCCAAGCGGACCGGGCCGGATCTGGCCCGGGTGGGCGGCCGCTACTCGGATGAGTGGCACGTCGACCACCTGCGCGACCCGCAGGCCGTGGTGCCGGAATCGGTGATGCCGAAATACGGCTTCCTCGAAGAGAAGCGGATCGACGGCAAGTACATCGGCGAGATCATGGCCACCAACGCGCTGCTGGGCACCCCCTACAGCGATGAGATGGTCGAGGCCGCGCAGGCCGACTTCCGCGCCCAGGCCGATCCTGACAGCGACTATGACGGTCTGCTGGAGCGCTATGGCGAGAAGGTCAACGTGCGCAACTTCGACGGCCAGCCGGGTGTCTCCGAGGCCGACGCGCTGATCGCCTATCTGCAGATGCTGGGCACGCTGGTCGACTTCTCGACCTTCACCCCGGACGCAAGCCGCTAAGGAGGGAGAAATGGAACTCTATACGCTCCTGAGGGAATTCGCAGACAGCTGGATGCTGCTGTTCCTGTTCATCGTCTTCGTCGGCATCATTGCCTGGGCGTTCCGCCCGGGCAGCACCAAGGCCTACGAGGACACCGCGAACATCCCGTTCCGGCATGCAGACAAACCCGCCGCGAATAAGGAGGCGAGGACATGACCAAGAAGTCGCAAAAGTTCGAGGGCGATCCGAACACCACCGGTCACGAGTGGGACGGGATCGAGGAATTCGACAACCCGATGCCGCGCTGGTGGCTGTGGACCTTCTACGCCACCATCATCTGGGGTGTGCTCTACACCATCGCCTATCCGGCCTGGCCGCTGGTCAACTCTGCCACTGCAGGCATCCTGGGCTGGTCGACCCGCGGCGACGTGGCGGCCGAGATCACCGCGGTGGAAGAAGCCAATGCGCCGATCAACGCCAAGCTGGAGGCAACGGAGCTGACCGCGATCGCGGAAGATCCGGAGCTGAACGCCTATGCGGTTTCCGCCGGCGATGCCGTGTTCAAGACCTGGTGCGCCCAATGCCACGGCTCCGGTGCGGCTGGCGCCAAGGGTTATCCGAACCTGCTGGACGACGACTGGCTCTGGGGCGGCTCGGTGGAGGACATCCACGCCACCATCGCCCATGGCATCCGCAACGAGGACAGCGACGATGCGCGCTATTCCGAGATGCCTGCCTTTGGCCGTGACGAACTTCTTGAAAAGGAAGAAATCTCCCAGGTAGTGAACTTCGTGATGTCGCTGTCGGGCGAGGCGCAGGATGCCTCGCAGGTGGAAGCGGGTTCTGTGGTCTTTGCCGACAACTGCGCCTCCTGCCACGCTGATGACGGCGCCGGCGACCGCTCGCAGGGCGCGCCGAACCTGGCCGATGCGATCTGGCTCTACGGTGGCGACTACGCCACCCTGACCGAGACCGTTAGCAACTCGCGCTATGGCGTGATGCCGGCTTGGAACACCCGCCTGACCGAGGCGCAGATCCGGGCGGTCTCCGCCTACGTCCACCAGCGCGGCGGCGGCGAGTAAGCCAGGCGGCTGCCGAAACACAAGGAAAGGGCTGCCCGTTGGGCGGCCCTTTTTCGTTGCTTGCGTGGATGAGGCTTGATCGCCGGGAGGAACTCGGCCAC
>JBFOLS010000707.1:0-8198 GCA_040830225.1 Leisingera sp. | reverse complement strand
GCCCTTGGCCGACATCTGCAGACCGTCCAGCGCGCGCAGGATCTCGGCAAAGTTGCGGCCCACGGTCATCGGGTAGGTCATCGACAGTTTCAGCTGCTTGTCCGGGCCGATGATGAAGACCGAGCGCACGGTGGCGCTGTCAGCAGGGGTGCGGCCATCAGGCAGATAGGCGTCAGCCGGAAGCATGTCATAGAGCTTAGAGACTTCCAGCCCGCCATCGGCGATGATCGGGAAACCCGCGGCGGCATTGCCGTAGCTTTCGATGTCTTTCTTCCAGCCTTTGTGCTCTTCCACACCATCGACGGACACACCGATCACCTTGGTGTTGCGCTTGGCCCATTCGTCATTCAATTGCGCCACAGCCGAAAACTCGGTGGTGCAAACGGGGGTGAAATCCTTGGGGTGGGAAAACAGAATCGCCCAGCTGTCGCCGATCCAGTCGTGGAAGCTGATGCTGCCCTGATCGGTTTCAGCGGTGAAATCGGGAACCACGTCGTTAATGCGCAAACCCATGGCATTGTCCTCCTAAGTCAGGTTGTTGTGTCGGGTTGTTATCTCTTCCTGGCGGAATTCGAGTCGCCTCGGATGCTACCTAGGTGTTCTGCTGCCACGTTACAGCCCCCCGGCCGGGATGCCACCCGGTTTCTGCAATTTCCTTATCCGGCAATCGCTTGCGGGTACTGCAATAGAGGCGTTGACAGTACGGTCTATAATTTGATCAAATTATGCAGCCAAAGCCTCTTGCCCCCTTTCCGGCCTGGTGACAGAGTGGCCGCCAAACCGGCGGACGGCCGGGAAAGAACATCTGAAATGGGAGTTCCCAGATGATCGAGAAACGCGACTTTTACATCAACGGCCAGTGGGTGGCCCCCTCTGCTGCCAATGACTTCGAAGTGATCAACCCTTCGACCGAAGATCCCTGTGCAGTGATCTCTCTCGGTTCGGAAGCCGACACTAATGCTGCCGTTGCGGCTGCTAAAGCGGCGCTGCCCGGCTGGATGGCAACCCCAGTGGAAGAACGCATCGCGCTGGTGGAAAAGCTGATCGACGTTTACGAAGCCCGCGCCGAGGATCTGGCTCAGGCGATGTCGCTGGAGATGGGTGCGCCGATCAACATGTCGCGCGCCTCTCAGGTCGGCGCCGGCAGCTGGCACCTGCGCAACTTCATCACCGCGGCCAAGGAGTTTGATTTTGATGCGCCGCTGAACGACCGCAGCCCGAACGACCGCATCATCCACGAGGCTGTGGGCGTCTGCGCTCTGATCACGCCGTGGAACTGGCCGATGAACCAGGTGACGCTGAAAGTCGGCGCGGCGGCTGTTGCCGGCTGCACCATGGTGCTGAAGCCTTCTGAGCAGAGCCCGCTCAACGCGATGATCTTTGCCGAGCTGATGGATGAAGCCGGCTTTCCGGCAGGTGTCTTCAACCTGGTGAACGGTGACGGCCCGGGTGTCGGCTCGCAGCTGACCACCCACCCGGATGTGGACATGATCTCTTTCACCGGTTCCACCCGCGCCGGTATCGCGATCACCCAAGCGGCAGCGCCGACCTTGAAGAAGGTGGACCTGGAGCTGGGCGGCAAAGGCGCCAATGTGATCTTCGAGGATGCCGATGAAAAGGCAGTGAAGCGCGGCGTGTTGCACATGATGCAGAACACCGGCCAAAGCTGTAATGCTCCCAGCCGTATGCTGGTGCAGAACAGCATTTATGACCGCGTGGTTGCAGAAGCGGCTGAAGTGGCGGCCAAGGTTGAAGTCGGCCCCGCTGATCAGGAAGGCCGCCACATCGGCCCCGTGGTCAATGAGCTGCAGTGGAACAAGATCCAGGATCTGATCCAGAAGGGCATTGATGAAGGCGCCAAGCTGGTAGCAGGCGGAACCGGCCGCCCGGATGGTCTGAACAAGGGCTACTATGTGAAGCCCACCGTTTTTGCCGATGTGAACAACCAGATGACCATTGCCCGCGAGGAGATCTTTGGCCCGGTGCTGTCGATTATTCCTTTCGAGTCAGAGGAAGAAGCCATCGAGATCTCTAATGATACACCTTATGGCCTGACCAACTATGTGCAGACTCAGGACGGTGCCCGTGCCAACCGCATGGCCCGTGCGCTGCGTTCCGGCATGGTGGAGATGAACGGCAAGTCCCGCTCGGCCGGTTCGCCCTTTGGCGGCATGAAGCAGTCTGGCAAGGGCCGCGAAGGCGGCAAATGGGGGATCGAGGACTTCCTGGAAGTGAAGGCCGTTGGCGGCTGGGCAGCCGAGTAAGTTTTCTGCCATTGAATGTTGGGAAGCCGCCTCCAGGGGCGGCTTTCTTTTGCGCTGTTGAGAATTGGCGCCGATGTTCCTCCCATCCTCAAGCTCCCCGGGTGCACCGGGCGCGCGCCGCTTTGGGCGCAGCCCGTGCTGAGCAACAGGCAGAAGGCTGTTGAGAGACGCTTGGAAATTGGGCGTCAGAAATAAGCTCTAAGCAGGCAGATTGCAGCGATCCCTGCACCCATGGTCAGCGGTAAACTGCGGGTTGCCAGAGCTATTGCCAGGGCGACGGCGCCCGCCATCCATTCCTGCGATCCGCCTTGCATCAGCAAGTAGGTAACCAGCGACAGGATCAGGCAGCCCGGCAGCGCCTGCAGGCCACGCGCCCAAGGGCCGTGCTCTGGAAGCCTGCGGCCTAGTAGATAGCCGGAGAGGCGCACCGCAAAGGTGGCGGCTGCCAGGCCGAATATCAGCGTCCAGGTCTCAGTCATTGCCCAGCACTCCGGCAAGGGTTGCGCCTGCGAGGCCGCCCAGGATCAGCGTCCAGGTAGGATCCAGCGGGGTCAGCAGGCCGGTCAGCAGCACTGTGGCCACGGCGCCAGCCCAGGGCAGCAGCAACGACGGGCCGCTCCAAAGCGATCGCAGGATAGAGATGAATGCTGCGGTGAAGGCAAAATCCATGCCCAAGGCACGGGGCTCTGGCACTGCCGTGGCGAAGCTGGCCCCTGCGATGGTGGCCAGCACCCAGACCGCAACCAGCGTCAGGCCGCCGCCCACCAGGTACCAGTAGCCGGCGAGGCGGCCGCGGGCACGGGTTGCGTGCATCAAGGCCCAGTTCTCGTCGGAGGCAACATGGAGGCACAGCAGCACTTGCCACCAGGGCCGTCCAGAAAACTCCGCGCGCAGAGACGCGGTGATCAACAGCAACCGCAGGTTCAACGCGAGCCCTGCGAGAACTGCAGCCCCGGCTCCGGCCCCTGCGATCAGGCGCTCAACTGCGATGATCTGCGCGGAGCCGGCAAAGACGATGCTGCCCATCACTCCGGTTTGCAGAGCATCCATCTGCGCCTGCGCGGCCAGCAGCCCGAAGGCCAGCCCGTAGACGCCAACGCCTGCCGCCAGAGGCAGAATGTCCCGCAGCCCGGCTGTCACCTGATCGCGGGACGTGGGCGGGGCAAGGTCTTGCATCGTCATGCAGGGTCTCCTCTGGAGGCGGATCCGTTGATCGACTATATCGAACGCAAGACTTCTTTACCGAACGAGTCGTTTGTTCGTCAAGTCGAACGAAAGGATGAAATAAAGAACATGTCAGCGCCTCATCAGATGATCGCCGCCGCCATCCAGCGCGAGCGCAGCCGTGCCGGGAAATCGCTCTCAGCGCTTGCGGCAGAGGCCGGCATTGCCAAATCGACCTTGTCGCAGCTGGAAGCAGGCAACGGAAACCCCAGTGTAGAGACACTTTGGGCACTGGCAGCCGCCTTGGATGTGCCGCTGAGCCTGCTTTTTGAAACCGAGGCGCCTGCGACCAAACTGGTCCGGGCGGGTGAGGGTGAAATTTTGGAATCGGAGCAGTCGGATTTTCGCGCGGTGCTGCTGTCCCGCTGCCCGCCCAATGTGCGCCGGGATGTTTACCGGGTGGTGATGCAGCCGGGAGAGACCCGGCGTGCACAGCCGCATCCGCGAGGCACGGTCGAACACATGCTGGTCTGCACCGGGCAGATGTGTGTGGGGCCGGAAGGTCAGGAGGAAGTGCTGCAGGCCGGCGACTACTACAGCTACCCGGGCGACCATCCGCACAGCTACGAGGCGCTGCAGCCGGATACGCTTTTCATGATGGTGATGGAGGCGCCGTGATCAGGCTCTAAAACTGGGATTTTACTCGGAATTTCAGCGATTCGCCGCTGTCCGGGTGTTTGATCCTCAGTTCTTCGGAATGCAGCATCAGCCGAGGATGCTCCAGCGCCGCACCGGTGGCGTAAAGCGGGTCGCCCAGGATTGGGTGCCCAAGTGACAGCATATGCACCCGCAGCTGGTGCGAGCGCCCGGTTTTGGGCGTCAGCCGCACCCGCGTGGCGTCTTCTTCGTATTTCATCACCCGCCAGTCAGTGACCGCGGGCTTGCCGGTTTCATGGCAGACCATTTGCTTTGGCCGGTTCGGCCAGTCAACGATCAGCGGCAGATCGACAGTTCCGCTCCTCGGCTCAAGTTTGCCTGCGACCCTTGCCACATAGGCCTTCTTTGCCGTGCGCTTCTCAAACTGCATAGACAGGTGCCGCTGTGCGTGAGGGGTGAGGCCGAAGACCATCACGCCGGAGGTATCCCTGTCCAGCCGGTGCACCAGCAGCGCCTCGGGAAAGACAGCCTGGATGCGGCTGATCAGGCAATCGGCCAGATGCGCCCCGCGTCCAGGCACCGACAATAGCCCTGCGGGCTTGTTCACCGCCAGCAGTTCGGCGTCGTGGTGCAGGATCTCCAGGGGGTCCTGGGGCGGGGTGTAATCGCTTGATACGGCCATGGGCGCCTGCCTAGCGTCCCGGGAGGGCAGGGGCAAGCGCAGGACGGTTTCCGCTGCTTGCGGCGCTTCCCTGCGGGCATGGTCATTTGCTAAATTGACACTGCTTGGGCGATCCGGTAACCGGCGCGCCTCACGAGACTTTGGGGTGAAGGCATGGCACGCAAACGCAAAGGGCGCGATATTTCCGGCTGGCTGGTGGTGGACAAGCCCGCGGGGCTGACGTCGACTGCGGTCGTGAATAAGGTGCGCTGGGCGCTGGATGCTAAGAAGGCAGGCCATGCGGGCACTTTGGATCCCGAAGCCACCGGTGTTCTGGCCGTTGCGCTGGGCGAAGCGACAAAGACTGTGCCTTACATTACCGATGCGCTGAAGGCTTATACCTTTACCGTGCGGCTGGGCCAGGCGACCAATACGGATGATGGCGAGGGCGAGGTGATAGCTGAAAGCGACGCGCGCCCGACTGATGAGCAGATCAAGGAGGCGCTGCTGCCCTTCCTGGGCGAGATCATGCAGGTGCCGCCGAAGTTCTCTGCGGTGAAGATCGACGGCCAGCGCGCCTATAAACTGGCCCGCGACGGCGAGGATGTGCAGATTGAAGCCCGGCCGCTTTGGGTGGAAGAACTGATCCTGCTGGACCGTCCTGATGCAGACCACGTGGTGCTGGAAATGACCTGCGGCAAGGGCGGCTATGTGCGCTCGATCGCCCGCGACCTGGGCGCGGCGCTGGGCTGCCACGGCCACGTTAAGGAACTGCGGCGGATCTGGTCGGGCCCGTTTGACGCCGAAGAGGGCATCTCGCTTGAACTGGTCGATGAACTGGCGAAATCCACCGAACTGGACCAGTACCTGCGGCCGCTCGAAGAAGGTCTGGCTGATCTTCCCGAGTTGAAATGCACTCCGCAGGGCGCCGTCCGGCTGCGCAACGGCAACCCGGGCATGGTGATAGCGGCGGATGTGGAATACGGCGACGAGGCCTGGGCCTCGCTGGACGGCAAGGCCGTAGCCGTGGGCATCTACAAATCGGGCGAGCTGCACCCCAGCCGGGTGTTTGTGCAGCCGGAGTGATCCGGGGCGGTTGGAACCCGGCTATGCATGTCAACAATCCTGGTCCAATATTTCATACAAGATGCAACTGCGCGCTGCGAGTGGCCTGTCCCATTCAGGGTAACATACCACCCGGCTGGGTGTGCATGAAACAGATCAGGCCGGGATGGCATCGTAGTTAGTGCCGAGGACCGACTCGCCCGCCTGAGCGGTCAATATGACGCTGGCATCATTGCCATCGTCTGCGCTGATCACATTCCCTGAGCCATCCCGCCAGCGGTCTTCATCGATTGAATAGTCATCGTGGAAAGCGATGCTGATTCCTGACTGGTCGCCTGGCACCGCTGCGATTGCGATGCCGTCCATAGTGATCAGGGTGCTGTCCTGATCTGCGTCATAGGTAACATTCAATCCGGCGATGGCATCTTCAAAACTGAAGCCAAGCTGGTCTCCGGTGCTGGCAGAAACCGGAAAGTCGATCATCAGCTTGTCCACGGAGGGGTCGAAATCGGTGATCTCCGCTGCCGGAGTACCCGCTTCGTAGACATTGGTGTAGGCGCGGAAGGTGTCAGCACCTTCGCCGCCCGTGGCGGTTGTGCCCGGTCCCATCCACAAGTGGTCATCCCCGGCGCCGCCATCAAGCACATCCCCGTCATCCCCGACCTGGGTCAGGTCGCCGGGATAGTTGTTGTAGGATTCAGGGTAGTGCAACGTGCCGCTGCCGCTGAAGAGCGAGTCGTTCCCTTCGCCGCCGGTAAGCGTGTCAGCACCGCCTTCGCCGAAGATTACGTCATCCCCGGCGGTGCCGGCCAAGTTGTCATCACCCGCTGTTCCCTCGGTCGCATCCAGGACAAAAGGCGCAGTGCTGTTGGGATCTTCAAAACTTACTGTTTGGTCGACTTCTCCGTTCCCGTTCAGGAACTCCACTTCAATGACATCACCGTCGCCCAGGGAGACGCCGGGCAGAGTCAGAATTGTTTTCTGGTTGAGTGTGTCGATGAAACGCAGGCCGTCTTCCGTCTCGATCAGTTCAACGTTACTATTGTCCGGAGTAAGCGCTAGCTGGTCAATGCCGAGTTCAAAATCCTCGATCTCCGTGCCCGGGCTGCCGGCATCGCTCAGAACGAAGCGGTCCGCACCTTCTCCGCCTTGGGCGGTATTGCCTGCCCCCAAGTGTAGCCTGTCATCGCCGTCGCCACCGACCAGAACGTCTTGGTCACCGGCGTTGCCCGTGATGGTATCGTCGCCGCTGGTTCCGGTCAGCAGGTCGTCTGTGCCCTCGGTCCCGAAAACCGAATGCGGTTCGGTGACTGTTTCGGTTTGTAAATCCTTGTCTTCGTCATCATAGCTGCTGAGTACAAAACCGGCTGCAGCGACGCCCAGACCGAGAAGCAGTAATAACTCCATGTGAATCCCCCTAAGAAAATATGCAAAAGAACAACTTGCGAGTGTACCGCATTTCATGAAACTCTCAACTGGCGTGCAGTCAATACTCCTAAGTGTTGGACTGGTAGCACGGTTTTGATACAGACGGCCGATGATTACCCGCTCCCACACAAAAGGCGACGCGCCCTCGACCGCTGTCTATTCGGATTGCGAAACCTACCGCTACAGCCTGACCCGGGTCTGGAACCCTGACGGAGGGCGCGTGATGTTTGTGATGCTGAACCCCTCAACCGCGACCGAGTTGCAGAACGACCCCACCATCGAGCGCTGCGAGCGCCGCGCCCGGGCGCTGGGGTTCGGCGGTTTCCGGGCCACCAATATCTTTGCCTGCCGGGTGACAGACCCGCGCGAAATGCGGCGGTTGGAAGCGCCAGAAGGGCCGGACAACATGGCGGCCATCCTGGACGGCATGGACTGGGCGGATATGGTGATCTGCGCCTGGGGCACACATGGCGAGCACCGCAGCCAGGGGGCGAGAGTGGCAGAGGCGCTTCGGGCAACCGGAAAACCGCTGCATCACTTGGGTCTTAGCAAAGCCGGCCACCCCAAACATCCGCTTTACATTGCCTATAGCCAGCAGCCCGAGCTGTGGCAGTCTGCCGGGCTGGATTGAGCCCGTTGTTAACCGATGTTCCTGTTTTGTTTTGCGCCTGGAGCACAGGTATGTGAACCTGATTAGGAATACAAGTGTCTCCGGATGGGTGGTGGAGCGGACTATGTTGTGGTTGGCGAGTGTATTGGGTCTGGTTGCCGTTGGCAGGTCGGGTCGGGTGGAGACCGGGGCTTCGGAAAATGAGGAAACCGCCGAAGGGCCTGAACCGGGCTCGGAGGATGGCGGGCTGGATGGCGGATACATCGAGCCTGGCAGTGTGCCGGACGAACTTGATCAGCCGGGAGACCTTGTGACCGGCATAGATGGCAACGACATCCTGACGGGTACG
>JBFOLS010000706.1:0-3414 GCA_040830225.1 Leisingera sp. | reverse complement strand
GTGAACATGCGCAGGATCGCATAGGCGCCGACCTTGGTCATGATGGCGAAAAGCGCCGCGACCGGGGCAGGTGCATTGGCATAGGCCGAGGGCAGCCAGAAATGCAGCGGCAGCAGCGCCGCCTTGATGGCAAAGACCAGCAAGAGCATGACCGCGCCTACCCGCAGCAGGGCAGTGTCGTCGGCGGGCATTTCAGCCGCTTTCACCGCCAGGTCAGCCATGTTCAGCGTGCCGGTGACGGAATAGAGCGTGCCGAGCGCAAACAGGAACAGGGTCGAGCCCAAGAGATTGTAGACCACATACTGCACGCCCGCCTGAAAGCGGCGGCCGCCGCCGGAATGGATCATCAGGCCATAGGACGCGATCAGCAGCACTTCGAAGAAGACGAACAGGTTGAAAGCGTCGCCGGTCAGGAAGGCGCCCATGATGCCCATCAGCTGGAACTGGAACAGCGCATGGAAGTTGGCGCCGCGGGTGTCCCAGCCAGAGCCGATGGCATAGAGCAGGATCGGCAGCGCCAGAATAGACGTTAGCACGATCATCATCGCAGACAGCCGGTCCAGCACCAGCACGATGCCAAAGGGGGCAGGCCAGTCGCCCAGTTCATAGACGTATACAGTCCCGTCCGCGGCCATCGCCCACAAGGCCAGCGTCAAGGCGGCCAGCAGCACGGTGCTGGCGACCGAAAAGATGCGTGTGAGATCCATGTGGTGGCGCACGACCATGATGATGAAGGGCGCGACAATAGCGGGCAGCAGCACCGGCGCGATCAGAAGATGGTTCATTCGTCGTCTCCTGCGCCTTCCGGCTCGGCCGGCATGTTGGTGCGGTCATTCTGCGAGGACAGGTAGGCGCCAAGCGCCACCATCACCACCACGGCCGTCATGCCGAAGGAGATCACGATGGCGGTCAGCACCAGCGCCTGCGGCAGCGGATCGGTATAGACGACCTCCTCGTACTTGTTGAGGATCGGCGGCGCGCCGGAGACCAGCCGTCCGGTGGCGAACAGAAAGACGTTGACCGCGTAAGTCAGCAGCGACAGCCCCAGGATCACCGGGAAGCTGCGGCGGCGCAGGATCAGGTAGATGCCGGCAGCCGTCAGAATGCCGACGGCAGAGGCGACGAGAAGTTCCATGCTTATCCCTCCGTCCCGGTCTTATCAGCCGCGTCATCGCGGGCCGGGTTGATGTCCATCGCGTGCTCGGTGCTCATGCCCGGCTGCCAGGCAAAGCGCGAGAGGCTCTCAAGCGCCAGCAGCACGGCGCCGACCACGGCCAGGAAGACGCCCAGGTCAAAGAGTGCTGCAGTGGCCCACTCGAACTCCTCCAGCGGCGGCCAGTGCAAATAGCCGAAGTCGCTGGTCAGGAAGGGCTTGCGGTTGAACCAGGCGCCGATGCCGGTGGCGGCAGCAATCAGCACGCCCGAGCCGATGATGCCGTGGTAGAAGAACCGCTGCCGCTCGGCCGCCCAGCTGAAGCCCGAGGCCATGTACTGCATGATGATGGCGATCGCCGCGATCAGGCCGGCAATAAAGCCGCCACCGGGCAGGTTGTGGCCGCGGAAGAAGATATAGGCGGCCACCATCAGCACCAGCGGCATCAGCACGCGGGTTACCACCACCATCATCAGCGGATGCGCGTCGCCCGCCTGCGGCAGGTCGGGTTCGCGGTTCAGGAGGTAAGCGCGAACTTTGGAGTTCAGGACAGCTTCGGTCAGGGCAAAAATCACCACGGCAGCGATGCCCAGCACGATGATCTCGCCAAAGGTATCATAGCCGCGGAAGTCGACCAGGATGACGTTCACAACATTGGTGCCGCCGCCGCCCTTGTAGGAATTGGCCAGGTGGAAATCCGAGATTGTCGGGAAGGCGAAGTCGCGCATCATCAGCGCATAGATCAGCCCGCCGGTGCCTAGGCCCGCAATAATGGACAAGGCGCCGTCCCGCATGCGTATGAAGGCTGGTGTCTCGACCGGGGTTTCCTTGGGCATAAAGTTCAGGGCCAGCAGCATCAGGATGATGGTGACCACCTCAACCGAGATCTGGGTCAGGGCCAGGTCCGGAGCAGAGAGATAGTTGAACGACAGCGACACCACTAGGCCAACCGCGCCGATCAGCACCAAAGCCAGCAGGCGGTTGCGGTGCTTGGCGACGATGAACAGCGTCGCAACCACCAGCACGAACCAGCCTACCACCGGCAAGAGGCCAGGGTCCTGCATTGCGCGTGATGCCGTGCTGAGCACGCCGCTTTGGTATGCGAGGTAGGAGATTGCCACCGTGAAAGTGACCATCACCGTCGCATGGCGGGTCAGCATGCCGTTGTGAAGCCCCTCGGTCAGCCCGCGGCTGAGCAGGGTGAAACCGCGGATTGCAGCCTCGAAAATGGTCTTGGCTTCGGGGCGGGGCAGGGCGTTCCAGATCTTCTCCAGCGGCTTGTGCAGGGCCAGCAGCACGGCGCCTCCGACAACTGCGAAGATCGAGATATAGAGCGCCGGGGTCAGCCCGTGCCACAGTTTCAGCGAGTAGTAGGGCAGCTTTTCACCGCCGATCACTGCGCCGGCTGCGGTGGCCACCATGGGGCCGGCGATCTTGGCCGAGGCCAGGCCGATCAGCACCACTAAAACCACCAGGAAGGCGGGGCCGATCCACATGCCGGGTGTCGGGTCATGCGGATGGCCGGGATAGTCGCTGCGTTTGGGCCCCAGGAACACATGCACGATGAAGCGGAAGGAATAGGCGGCCGAGAACAGCGCCGCGATGCCTGCCAGCACCGGCACGATCAGATGCGAGCCGTTCCAGACGGTGTGGGCAGCTTCCTCCAGCATCATTTCCTTTGACAGGAAGCCGTTCAGCGGCGGAATGCCCGCCATCGACAGCGCCGCCACCATGCCGATGGTGAAGGTGACCGGCATCAGATGCCTGAGGCCGCCCAGCCGTTTGATATCGCGGGTGCCGGCCTCATGGTCGACAATCCCTGCGGTCATAAACAAGGCTGCCTTGAAGGTGGCGTGGTTGATGATGTGGAAGACGGCGGCCACCGCGGCAATTTTGGTGCCAAAGCCCAGCAGCATAGTGATCAGACCGAGGTGGCTGACGGTGGAAAACGCCAGCAACGCCTTGAGATCATCCTTGAACAGCGCGATCACTGCGCCGACCAGCATAGTCACAAGACCGGTGGTCGCGACGATATAGAACCACTCGGGCGTGCCGGCCAGAACCGGCCAGAGGCGCGCCATCAGGAACAGCCCGGCTTTCACCATGGTGGCCGAGTGCAGATAAGCCGAGACCGGTGTTGGCGCGGCCATCGCGTGCGGCAGCCAGAAATGGAACGGGAACTGTGCCGATTTGGTGAAGGCGCCGAGAAGGATCAGGATCAGCGCCGGCAGGTAGAGGTCCGAGGATTGGATCGCTTCCTT
>JBFOLS010000705.1:0-17296 GCA_040830225.1 Leisingera sp. | reverse complement strand
CATCTCGGCAACCACGGCGGTTTCACCGCTCGGGTGTTCGATGGAGAGTGTCTTGGCGAGGCCATCGGGAACATGCGCCATTGAAGCGGCGGGCGTGCTCTCGATAAGGCAGGCAGTTGCCACACTGACCGCGCCCAAGACCCCGATCGAGGCATGGCAGCGGTGCGGGATGAAAGTGCGGGTGGAAATTGCCCCTCCCGCCTGCGCGGGGCTGATCAGTGTCATCTTGGGCACCGATTTCTCTGAAACGTCGCCCAGGTTCATCAGAGGGCCGGCTTGCAAGCGGATATGCTCCAGCCGTGCCTTGAGCGCTGTATCGCCATCGAGGGTTTCCTTGTCCTCTGACCCGGTGATGCCTAGGTCACCGGCCCGTAAAACAACAACGGGCATGCCGTTGTCGATCAGGGTGGCCGGAATGCCGTCAATCATGTCAACCGGGTTGCCTGTCGGCAGCAGAGCCCCGCAGGAAGACCCTGCAGTGTCCTGAAAAACAGCCGGCACGGGTGCCGCCGTTCCGGGAACCCCGTCGATCCGCGCGTCGCCTAAGTATTGCACCCGGCCATCCGGCGTCTGCACCTTCAAGGTTGCGATCTGGCCGGTGTTTTCCATGAACACCCGGGCTGCCGTTACCCCGTCGACTGCTGCGACCAGGCCGCGTTCGATGGCGAAAGGGCCGACGCCTGCGAGGATATTGCCGCAGTTCTGCGCATCCGTGACAATCGCCTGATCCACAAACACCTGCAGGAAGAGATAGTCCACATCCGCCCCCTCCCGGTCCGATTTGCGCACTACCGCCACCTTCGAGGTCAGCGGGTCAGCCCCGCCCATGCCGTCGATCTGGCGCCGATCGGGAGAGCCCATGACCCGCAGCAGAAAGGCATCCCGGGCTTTGGTTTCCTGAGGCAGGTCGCCGGCAAGGAAATACCCGCCTTTGGAAGTGCCGCCCCGCATCCACATGCAGCGGGCGGAGGTCTGCGGGGAAGCT
The DNA here is from genome assembly GCA_040830225.1 of Leisingera sp. GTDB lineage: Bacteria > Pseudomonadota > Alphaproteobacteria > Rhodobacterales > Rhodobacteraceae > Leisingera. The sequence continues at coordinate 16,311 of JBFOLS010000705.1, read as the reverse complement.
TCAGACATATTTCAGGCCCTTGGCGGCCAGACGTTCGCGCATGCCGTAGATGTCCAGCCCCAGTTCACCCGCAGCAAGCCGGGCGCGCTTGTCCTCTTCCTTGCGCTCCCGCGCCCGCGCCTTTTCCAGCACCTCGGCAGCTTCCGCGCGGCGCACCACGCAAACCCCGTCATCATCCGCGACGATAACGTCGCCTGGATTGATCAGGGCACCGGCGCAGACCACCGGGACATTCACTGACCCCGGTGTCTCCTTCACGGTTCCCTGCGCAAATATGGCCTTGGACCAGACCGGGAACTGCATTTGGGTCAGGTCGCGCACATCGCGCACCCCGGCGTCAATGATCAGCCCGGCACAGCCTCGCACTTTGGCAGATGTCGCCAGCAGGTCGCCGAAGTACCCGTCCTCGCAAGGCGAGGTCGGTGCTGCCACGAGCATGTCGCCCGGTTGCAGCTGCTCGATGGCCACATGTATCATCCAGTTGTCGCCCGGCGGCATGGAGATGGTGACGGCAGAGGCCGCAACCCGCGCGTCGGAATAGACGGGCCGCATGTAAGCGGCCAGCAGCCCCTTGCGCCCCTGCGCCTCATGCACGGTGGCCACGCCGCATTTCGCCAGCCCGGCAATCACAATCGGATCAGCACGCTCGATGTTCTGAACGACAACACCCATCAGAGTTCATCCACGGTGCGCGGATAGACCGACTGAAAGCCTTCGGCGTATTCCGACTTGCGCCCGCCAGCCATACCGCCGGAATTGCGGCGGAAGTGATTAGCGCGGTTGCGGGCCACATTGGTGTAATAGTCCCACAGATGCTCCTGCCCCTGCATGCATTCGATGGCAGCACGCTTCTTGTCCCAGACCGGGGTGATGTCCAGGAAAGTGTCTGGCTTCCAGCCCATCTGTTCAGTCTGATGCGGCTCGAACAGGTAGAGCTGCGGCGCACCCAGCACCTGTTCGCCCGGATTGTGGCCCCAGGCCTGGGCAATCATCCGGCACTCCATCGCCACGCTGGTCGCGTACATATGGTCGGTGTTGTAGGGATCATAGGCCGAATGGCTCATCATGAAATCAGGCTGCACCTTGCGGATCAGGTCCACCAGCTCGAACTTGGTTTCTCTGCTCAGGTCCAGCGGGTAGTCGCCTGCGTCGAAAAACACGATGTTATGGGCACCCAGCGCGGCAGCAGCCTTCTCGGCCTCTTCGCGGCGGGCGGCTTTGACCTGCTCCAGCGTGCAGCCTTCCTGTTTCCACAGTTTCGCGGATTCCCCGCGTTCGCCGTAAGACAGGCAGGCAACGGTCACTTCATAGCCCTTCTCCTGATGCAGGGCGATGGCGCCGCCGCAACGCCAGACGAAGTCGGCGGCATGCGCGCTGATGACAAGGGCGGATTTTTTGCCGGACATGGTGAAGGTCTCCAGATGTGAAGCTTGAGATGGGATGTCCCTTAGAATGGCGCGGCCCGCCCATTGGCGGGTGGACTGCACCTGCTCTCCGGGAGGGATTCAGAGGCCGTTCATGTTGCAGAGGGCATTTGCAGCCTGGCCGCCATCCACCGCGATGTTCACGCCCCGGATCCAGGGCGTCATGTCGGACAGAAGAAAGGCCACCACTGGAGCAATGTCCTGCGGGGTGCCGGCCCGGTCCATCACCTTGCGCGCCTCTTCAGCCTTCTTGCCGAGCGTTTCCAGGAAGTCCTTCAGGATTGGGGTTTCCACCGCACCAGGACTGACAGCATTCATACGGATGCCACGGTCGCGCCAGGTCCAGCGGTTTTGCATGGTCCAAACCACCAGGGCTTCCTTGGCGAAGAAGTAGGACCGGGCCTGCTCGGCGCGAATATTGTGGCGTTCGATGAAGGCTTCTACTTGGTCAAAGTCCAGATCAGCGGCCTCCTTGATCTGATCGACCGAGTTGGGCCAGCCCAGGCCGGCCAGCGATGCCAGGTTCACGATGGAGGCGCCGTCGGCCAGCTTGCTGATCACTTTGGAAGTGAAATACTTCAGACCCACCAGATTGACCTTGATGACGATCTCCGCATCCACGGTCGGCGGAACACCCGCGATATTGGCGATGCCGTCGATACTGTCCGGCAGCGCCTCGACCAGCGCGTTGATGGAAGCTTTGTCGCCAAAATTGACCTTGAAAAAGGAGTCGACGTTTGCAGTCGGCTCGTTGCGGTCCACACCAATTACGGTTCCGCCCAGCTCCTGGACGAGGCGCGCGATTTCAGCGCCGCTCCCGGAGGCACAGCCGGTCACGATGATTTTCTTGTTGCTAAGCATGTTGGTTCCACCCTCTGTCGGATTTGAGTTTCGGCTTCGATTGCCATGAGAGTAGACAGGCGAATTCATTCCATCCATTCATGCGAACTGATATTTATTATAATGAAAAATTATACACCTAGGTCGGCGACTACTTTCCAGAGCTGATCCGCGCACCAGCCAAACTGAAGAGCCGAAATGAGTTACTTTTTATTTGCAATGAGTTATCACCAAGGATTTTAAAACATCCGCTGCAGGCAGCCGGATGGCAGAAGACGGTTTCCGCAAAGCCAGCCGGTCCAGTTGGGGCTGCCTGGCACTCTGTGCCCTACTTGTCGCGTCCGGCCCGCCTGCCTAGCCTTTAGGAAACAACGGCCTTTCAGGGCCGCCTTGAAACCGTCCAGCGCGTGGGAGAATACAGTGTCAGCCGAGTCACCTGTCTTATCCGTGATCGTTCGAAAATTCCGCGAATCCGAGCGGGATGCCGCAAACGAGGTGCTGGCGCGTTTTGAACAAGCTCTGCGCGGCCAGCCCGGCTTTCTGGAAGTGCGCCACAACGCACCTACAAAGGAGTCCGGCGGCGCCTTTGCCACCGTGATCTCCTTTGCCACGCTGAGCGACCTGATCGATTGGGAGCAATCTGAAACACGCCGCCGGCTGGTGAACGAGCTTTCTGAATTTATCGAAGGCGAAGTCGTCAAGAACCAGCTATGGGATCTGGACAACCTGCTCGGCGGCCTTGGGAAATCGCATCCGCCGAAGAAGTGGAAAACTGTCCTCGTACTCACTTTCTGGGTGCTTGTCGTCGGGGCTTGCCTCAACTGGATCGCCGGACAGGTGTCACCGGACTTCCCCAGCGGCTACCCCCGAACGGTCATGCTCCTGGTGATCAACATCCTGCTTAATTCCTATTTCTTTCTGCCCCGGTCCATGGCCCTGCTGCATCGCTTTGAAGAGCGGCAGAAAAACCGGAAAACGAGCTGACCCTCAGGCAGCCCGAACAGAAACCCGCTAAACCTGAACCACAGGAAGGATCGCACATGCGCAACGCAACGATACTGCACATCCACACGACAAGCGGCTCAGGCCGGCCGATGAAAGCTCACCAGAGCATTCGAGCACTGGCTGGTGAAGGGCTGGAGGGCGACCGCTATGCCGTCGGTAAGGGCAAGTTCTCATGTTCGCCGGGGGTTCGGGAAGTCACTCTTTTTGAGGCCGAAACACTCCGCTTTCTGGAAGCGCAGCACGGCATCCGCCTGGACCCGCATGAACACCGCAGGAACCTGACGACCGAAGGCGTGGCACTGGACCAGCTTTCGGGCCAGATTTTCAGTATCGGGGAAGCAGTATTCGAAGGGCTGCGCCCATGCGCCCCCTGCCGCTACCTGAATATAATGTCACGCAAACAAGTATCAGCGCGTCTCACCGGTCAGGCCGGCCTGATCTGCAAGGTCGTACGCAGCGGGACGATTGCTGTTTCCGATCAGATCGCGCTGAGTTGAGCCCCAGCTTCATTGTATGGGTTACTTGTCCCGCCTGGTAACATTTAGGCGCATGTCCAGCGGGCTTTGTCCCTTTTGGATGCCGTCGCGTTCGCTAATGCCGACCAAATGTATTTCCGCGAATGCTTCCAGAATGGCTTCCAGCGCCAACGCCATCTCCATGCGGGCCAGAAAGGCTCCGGGGCAAGCGTGCATCCCGTAGCCGAAACTGAAATGCCGCTGGCGGCCGCGGGTAATATCGAACGTGTGCGGCTCTGATACAGCCTCGGGATCACGATTGACCGCAGGGATCAGCACCAATGCGCGGTCACCGGACTTAATCTGAACGCCTTTGTATTCCACATCCCGTACGGCCCGATGCGGGATAGCCCATGGCAGCGGCGAAAAACGCATGCCTTCGTCCACGGCACTCATGATCAGACTCGGGTTCCTGCGCAGCATCTCCAGCTGCTCTGGATGCAACAGCAGCTGCTCGAGGATCAGAGGCAGCTGGGCACGGGTCGTGTCAACTCCGGCTGAAGCCATCTCTCCCGCCAGAAAAATCAGCTCCTCCGGTTTGAGCCGCTCGCCATCCGCTTCTGCCAGGATCAGCTGGCTGAAGATATCTGTGCCCGGCGCCTTACGCCGTTCGTCGAGAAGGGCGCGCAGGTAGCTGTGGATCTGGCGGTTGGCCTCCTCCACTTCAGCAACACCAATGCCGGATTGCAGCGCCTCCACCTTACGGCCACCTGCGCGTATCCAGTCATTGAGACCCTCGGCCTCCTCATAGGGTACGCCAAACATCGGCCCTAAAACCCGTGACGGCAAAACATGGGCCAGTCCGGAACAGAAATCAATTTCACCTTGATCGGGCATCCGGCTGATCAGATCGTTCAGAATGTCCCGGATACGGTCCTTCAGCCCGGCAACGGTATGGTCGCGTAAAGCCTGTATCACAAGCTTCTTCAGCCGCTCGTGTCCTGCCCCATGCATGTTGAGCAGTTCATGTTGCACACTGTTGGCAAGGTACGGGCTGATTGAGGGGTCGCCATGGAAGAAGTCAAAGCGGAAATCCTCGCAGCGCATGACGTAGCGGGCATCTTCCTGGCTAAAAAAAACATGGCCGCCCTCAACACGGCCAATGGCGGCCTGGCTGCGCAACTCCTCAATATATCTGTATTTGTCTTCCGCAAAGCGCGCGGATCGCATGTCGATCAATTGGCTCATGGCAGTCTCTCGTGGCAATCAGAGGGCTCCTGCAAGAATGCCGCCCGCAGGCCGGCTGAACCGGGGCGGCATTGTCTCTCGCCTCAATCCTCCGCGGACCATGTGATCACCGGCGGATTGCGAAAAGCAAATCTCTCCAGATGGGAGGCGGCAACGTGCTGCAAACGATCCCTGTGCTCCTCCGTACTGGCGAAAGTCTGCATGACGAGAACTTCTTCCCCTTCTGCTCTTAGCACAAAGTACCCGTAGCTCAGCCGGACAGTTGCCTCTGTTTTTGTGGCCTCTACTTCCACTTTATGGGCGAAGTGCCCCGCCAGCTGCTGAAGGTAACGGGTAGCGGGGCTGATGGAGACGCAGGCGGTTGATGTCAGCTCCCCGGTCACAACAGGAATCCTTCCGGGCCGGAGATAGTGTGCGCTTCAGCAAATGACAGAACACCGTCATAGCCGAGGTTGCGCCCGATGCCGGATTGCTTGAATCCGCCAAAAGGCCCGCGGCCGTCCTGAGCCGCAGGTCCGTGCGCGTTGAGGTATGTGTAACCCGCCTCGATGCGCCGTGCGATGGCGACAGCCCGGTCATTGTCCGGTGTCCAGACCGAAGAGCAAAGCCCGAAGATACTGTCATTGGCCTGCTCAATCGCCTCTTCCTCGGTCCGGAATTTCATGATCGGCAGGGCCGGTCCGAACTGCTCTTCCTTGACGATTTCCAGATCGGGATCTGCATCATAGACAAGCGCCGGTTTCTGGAAGTATCCGCCGCCGTTGTACAGCGCCTCATCTGGCACTTGACCGCATTCGCGCACCTCTGCTCCACGTGCCCGCGCTTCGGCAATCATACCCGTCACCACCTTCAGCTGCTTGGCGTTGTTCACCGGCCCCATGGTGGTGTCCGGCAGCAGCCCGTCGCCAACCACCGCGCGCTCGCAGGCTGCCGTCAGCCCGTCGACCACATCGTCATAGCGGCTCTGATGCACATAGAGCCGTTTCAGCGCCATGCAAATCTGGCCGGAGGAACCGAAAGCCCCCCAGTACATACGGTCGAAAGCAGCCTCGTCTAGCTCCGCATCTTCCAGAATGATACCGGCGTCATTGCCACCAAGCTCCAGTGTCACCGGAGTGATATTGTCCGCCGCCACCTTCATTACATGCTTGCCGATAGTAGTGGAACCGGTGAAGTTGACTTTCCGTACTAGCGGATGGCCGACCAGAGGATCTCCGATTACTGACGCAGAGCCGGTCAGCACATTGAGCACCCCCGGCGGCAGCAGCTTGGCGATGATCTGCAGCGTCAGAGCAGGCGCCAGTGCCGAGTTGGCGGATGGCTTCACCACCACTGTGTTACCCGCGATCAGTGCCTGCGGCAGCTTTGCGCCGAGGATGGACAGCGGCCAGTTCCACGGCACGATCAGCGCCGCCACCCCGCGCGGCTGGCGGGTCACCAGTGTATCGAAGGGCGGGCCCTTGATCTCTTCATCAATGGCCATCCGCTCGCCGAAGGCCGCCGCCTGCAGGAAGCGGTCGCCAAGGCGCGACATCTCCATCAGGGTTTCCCGCGCGATCTTGCCATGTTCCCGGGTAAAAAGCCGCGAGCGGTATTTCACGTCCTCCTCATCCGCGGTCAGCTGCCGGGCCACTTCCCGCAGCATCGCAGCGCGTTCACCCATGCTGAGAGATGCCCAGGACGGGAAAGCTGCTTGGGCCGCCTGCACCGCATCCTCGACATCTCGTTCCGTAGCCGAGGCCGCGTGGCCTACCAGCTCATCCGGCCGGGCCGGGTTGCAGATGTCGTAGACCCGTCCGTCCGATGCATCACGGATTTCGCCGTTGATGAAAATACCAGTAGTGATGACTCTGTCCATATTGGTCATATCCGACCTCCTTCGAAACTTAAGAACACCTGTCGGCCGTTACGCGGCCATTGTCTGTGGCAGCCAGACGGCGATTTGCGGGAAGAGGGTGAGCAGGAGCAGCATGACGGCCATGGCGAACCAGAAGGGCCAGATGCCGCGGAAGATAGTGGCCATGCCGACCTGCGGCGCGATGGATTTCACCACGAAGACATTGATGCCCACCGGCGGGCTGATCATGCCCATTTCCAGCACGATGACGACCAGAACGCCGAACCAGATCATCTTCATGTCCGCCATCGCCGGGTCAAAGCCGAACTCAAGCGCGGCAATGATCGGCAGCACCACCGGGATGGTCAGCACCAGCATGGCGATACCCTCCAGGAACATGCCGAGGAACATGTAGATAAGGATGATCACCAGAAGGATGCCGTAGTCCCCGATCGGCAATGCCGTCAGCAACGCGACCAACTGGCCCGGCAGCTCAGTGAGCGACATGAAGGGGATGAAGATATAGGCGCCGATTATGATCAGGAAGACGGTGGCCGAGGCTTTCACGGTCTGCAGCACCACTTCGCGCGCCGCGCGGTAGCCGAGCGATCGCCGCCACAGCGCCACCAGCAGGGTCAGGAAGGCGCCGACGGAGGAGGCCTCTACGGGGGTGAAGAAGCCAGTGTACATACCGCCGATTGTGATGCCCACCACGGTCACGAAAGGCAGCGCCGACAGCAACGCGTCGCGGCGGTCCTCCCAGCTGGCTTTTTCGCCCGGCGCGCCTGCCTCGGGCTTCCTCAGCACCACGGCGTAGATCGCGCCGATGAACAGAAGCGTCAGTACGATGCCGGGGATGATGCCCGCCATGAACAAACGGCCGATGGATTGCTCAGTCAGCACCGCGTAGATAATCATGCCGCCCGAAGGAGGGATCAGGAAGCCCAGCGTGCCGCCTGCCGCCACCGATCCCGTGGCGAGGCTGTCAGCGTAGTTGAAGCGTTTCATCTCGGGCAGAGCCACGCGGCCCATGGTCAGCGCTGCGGCAAGCGAAGAGCCGGAGAGTGCCGCAAAACCTGCACAGGCCGCGATTGTGGCCGATGCCAGCCCCCCTTTCAGATGCCCCATCCAGCGGTAGGCGGCGGTGAAAAGATCCGCCGACATGCCGGAAACACCCGCCAGGTTGCCCATCAGCACGAACATCGGGATCACCAGCAGGTTGTAGTTGGAGGCGGCCTCGAAGGTCTCACCCGAGAGGTTCGACATCGCCGTCTTTATGCCGCGGGCCCAGGCCTGGTCCGAGGCCATGCCCAGCAGCAGGAACTTGTTGGCGGTGGCCACGATCGTGCCACCGACGCCGACAAAGATCATCGACAGCGCTACGGGGAAGCGCAGGGCCAAGAGGCTGAACAGCGCCAGGAGGCCAAGAATACCGATCAGGGTCATGCTCATAGCGCCGCCCCCAGTTCGATCTGGCGGACGCGGCCGGTAGCAACCAGCTGCCAGATGTCTGACAGCAAAATCAGTGCATAGAGTGCCGTGCAGAGTGCCAGAATGTAGTAGAACGGCTGGTAGGAAATCAGCAGCTGCTGGGTGGTCTCGCCGAACTTCACGGCCTTGTCTCCGGCATGTAGCAGCTCGCGCGCCATCAGCAGCATCAACGCGCCGGCAACCAGCCTTAAGGCCAGAAAGGACCATTTGGCGAAAGCGGGAGACATGCGCGCCTCCAGCACCTCGATCTCGATATGCGCCCCGGTTCGGCCGCCGAAGGGAATGGATACCGCGACCAGCAGCACCAGGCTCAGGATCAGGAGATCCTCGGCGCCCTTGATGGGAGCAGCGAGCAACTTGCGCATCACCAGGACATTCACCGTGCCCAGCACCACCATGAAGGTAAGCAGCAGGCCACCGGAAACCAGCGCGGCGCGGACAAGCAGGCCGTCGAACAGGCGTAGCCAAAGGGGAAGGCTGGCAGACATCATGGTCTCCTCCTTTACGTCAGACTAGGTGCGGCATCCCGCCGGGGATGCCGCGGCAACATGGGTTACTGGTTGATCGCGCCGTAGATCTCGCGGACATTGTTGATGCCGCGGGCTTCATAGTCCTCGAAGATCACGCCCAGCCCGTTCAGGACAGCCTCGTCCATCTTCGCGCGCTCCTCGGCAGAGACGGTGATTTCTGTCACCTTGGCCATCTGATCCGCGCCCTTCATCATGTCGAAGGATTTCGCGTCGGCCCCATCAAAACTTTCGGCCCCTTTCAGAGAGAAAGTCTCGCCTGCGAGCTCATCAATGATGGCGCGGTGCTCGTCCGAGAGATCCAGATAACGTTCCTTGTTCATCACCACGAAGAAGACGGCGAACTGCACCGGCACGTTTGTGACGAGATGTGAGGAGACGTCCCAGAAGTTCCAGGGCGGGGTAATATTGTTATAGGTGGCGGTGGTGGCGTCGATGGTGCCGGTGGAGAGGCCCGTGTACATCTCGGTCACCGGCATTTGAACCGGAACACCGCCCAGAGCTTCAACAATCGGTGTGGTCATTGCCGCGTAGGGCACCATCTTCTTGCCTTTGATGCCTTCAAGTGTCGACACATCGCTGGTCGCGGCCCAGATGCTGCCTGCCGTCGTGAAGAGGCCCAGAAGCTTCACATCTTCATATTCATCAGCCAGATGTTCGTCATAGACGGATAGCAGGCGTTCGGTTGCCTCAATGGCATTGGTGGCCTTGCCCGGAGGGATGATCAGCATGGACTTCGGAAAGATCGCGGGCGTATAGGCCTGCAGCCCGAAGGTGATGTCGGCGACGCCCTCCACTGCGCGCTTGTACTGCTGAACCGGTCCAGCGCCCAGCTGACCGGCTGGATAAAGCTTCATGGTCAGGGAGCCGCCCGAGCGCTTCTCCAACTCCTCCCCGAACCATTTGAACAGGCCTGCATTCACGTGATGCTGCGGCGGAATAAACGTCGCGACCGAGAGCTCCTCGGCAGGGGTCATCGATGCAAAGGCTGTGGAAACTGCCAGCGTCAAGCCGCCGATCAAACTGGTAATCTTCATGTTGGTCCTCCCTGAACTGGATCAGGCGAGAGTAGAAAGCTCTAGACATTCAATCCATTCATGCTCTCTTATATTCTCCATGAAAAAATATAATTTCCTTGACCTCGACGGCCATATATTGCGGACTTTCCTGGCAATTCTGGAGAATTCCTCGGTCTCCATTGCTGCCGAAAAACTTGGCGTGACGCAGCCTGCGGTCAGCCACACACTGTCCCGTCTACGAAAGGTTCTAGGGGATCCGCTGTTTGTGCGCTCTGGTCAGGGTCTCATGCCGACCGAGACGGCACTGGCCCTCAAGGAACCCGTTCAGAAGGCCCTCGACCGGCTCAAGGCTCTGACTGATCAGCGTGTCTTTGACCCCAAAGCAGAGGATATGAAGTTTGTTGTCGCAGCCAACGACATGCAGCGGGATCTGGTTTTCCCACAACTGATCAGAGAGGCCTGGGATGAGGGCATTGCGGTGGATTTCGAGTTCATGCCCTCCGGCCAGCCCACCGTCACCATGATGCGGGAATCCCGCTGCCAGGTTGCGCTCACACCGCTGCCGCCGGACGGGCCTGACATTTTCCAGAAGCCTTTGTTTTCAGGCGAGATGATGTGTTTTTATGATGCAGACGTCCGCCCCCCCCCAAAAACGTGGGAAGAATACTGTGCGGCTGACCACCTGACGGTCCGTTTCTCCGGCGGCGGCACCTCCATCAAGGTTCTGACGGATGTCGAGGCAGCCCAGATCCGCCCACACCGTGTCGCGGTGCCGAACTTCAACGCAATCCCTCCTTTCATCAAGGGAACGCGCCTGATCGCAACTGAGATGAGCCTGATGCAGCTTCACACGCTGAGCAGCCTGAGCGCGGCTCCGCTGCCGTTCGAAGGCAACATTGTGACCATCTACATGGTCTGGCACGAACGCAGCACCAACGACCCGGCCCACATCTGGCTGCGCAACAGGATCTCTGAGATTGCAGCCCAGATACCAGCCCGGATGAAGACGCTGTAATACGACCCCCGGCATCAGGCCTGCATATCTGAGCTGACAAATTATTATGCCCGTTTATTGGCAGAATAAGCAGGCATGAATTCCTATAATTCGCCGCCCCGGTATTTTGGCCGCCGTATGCCAGAATTCCGGGAGACAGAAATGGCAAAGATCACAGTCGGCCTGCCGGGCCTCCATCGCGCAGCGGTGAACCGGATGAAGCCGGGCATCTTGATTGCTTTTCTGGCTGTCCTTGCCGGCGGCCTCCTTCTGTCCGCGGGGTTGAGCGGCATCTCATGGTCCGGCGCTGATCCGCGCATGCTGGCGTCTGCGGGTATTGCCATCATCACGCTTGGTCTCTGGATCACCGGGGCCGTGCCGGAATTCCTGACGTCCCTCCTGTTTCTGCTCCTGTCTGCCCTAGCTGCGGTTGCCCCGCCGGAAACCGTATTCTCCGGCTTTCACACGAGTGCGATGTGGATGATCTTCGGCGGCCTGGTGATCGGACACGCCGTATCACAAAGCGGCCTGGGCGACCGGGTTGTGACCCGCCTTGTCGCAATTTCACCGCCCGGTTACTTGGGAGTTCTGGCGACTGTTGCCCTCGCTGGGCTGGTTTTGTCCTTTGTGATCCCGACAGCAATCGGGCGTGTAGTGCTTCTTGCCCCGATTGCAGTCCGCCTTGCCGGGCAGTTTGGGTTAGAAGCTGGCACTCGGGGGCAAACCGGGCTGGTGCTGACCGCCGGAATGAGTACTTCGCTGCCGGCCTTCACGATCCTGCCGTCCAATGTCCCCAACCTGGTAATGTCAGCCTCCGCCGAAAACCTGTACGGTGTCTCCTTCACCTACGGGCAGTATCTGCTTGCGAATTTCCCGGTGCTTGGAGGGATGTGCCTGCTGGCTACCGTGGGTCTGAACTGGTGGTTCTTCCGGGAAGAGCTGCGCCCCGCAGAGCGACAGGAAGACGCCACCGGAATGACTGCCGTCCAGCAGAGGTTGTCCTGCTTGATGGCGCTGACAGTCTTTTTGTGGATCACAGACACTTGGCACGGACTTGCACCGGCCTGGGTAGCAATGGGGGCGGCGCTGTTCTGCGCCTTGCCAAGGGCTGGTGTTATACCGGCTAGCGACATTCCCCAGAAAATCAACTTTGCCCCCCTGTTCTTCGTCGGCGGGGTTGTCGGATTTGGTGCCGTCGCTAGCGAAACAAGCCTCAGCACGTGGGTCGGCAGCCATCTTGTCTCACTTCTGGCATACGCCGACCTCTCAAGCGATGCATCGGTATACGCAATGCTGGTTTTTATCGGATCGCTGGTAGCTGTTTGCACGACCGTCCCCACCGCGCCCGGAGTGATGACGCCTCTTGCTGACCAACTGGCCGAAGCCACGGGCTGGCCTGTCGTCTCTGTCCTGATGGCGCAGGTCCCGACCTGGGTTCTTGTACCGTTTCCATACCTCGTGCCGCCGATCATGCTCACCCTCTCAGTCGGCAAAGTGCCGTCCCGACACGCCGCACAGGCCCTGCTCTGCTACTTTTCCATTGGCGTGCTTATCTGCGCACCGCTGCATTTTCTGTGGGCTGGATGGCTCGGCGTATTCCCGTAACAGACTGTAAAACTGTGCGCAGAAAGCTGGGCGAGGCTTTTCGAAGCATCATCAATTTCGTCCACGCAAAATGGCAGCTGCTGATCGGAGTGCAGGAGAACTTTTTTTCTTCAGGCGCCACTTCGTCAAAGGACCACTGGGCTAGGCAGCATCAAGATTTTGCTGCCCGTGCATGCCTAGTCAAAGCGACGACTGCGGCACGTGAGAACTGGCTTTCTCGATTGCGAATGACCGCTTTCGCCGAGCGAAGAAGTATTTCTTGCAAGTGCAGCTAATTCACACTTTCCGCCCGAACCGCATGAGCGCCCCTAGTTGCAGTCACCTTGCTGGAGGTCTGCTTCGGGCTGCAAGCGGTCGACTGAGCCAGCAGAATCGTGGCCAAGTTTGCACGCATTTAGTGGGTCGAAGCCTTCAATTGCATTCTTCATGAATAGCTCCGAACTCCCGCTTTCGAGACTTTCGAAACTATACTTCAAACACAGAGAAGTACCCCTGTTCTAGGTACACTTTCCCTACTTAGGGGGACACCTAGGGATACCGTCGGGTCCCGATCCTCCACCCGCCAATGACGAACTGAAGCGCCGCTCGGCGGTAGCTTTGACAACCCGGGTTCATTGGGGTCCTCCAAGCAAACTCCGGGCGAAGACGAAAGAGTTTAACCATTTGAAAAAGTGAGATATTAAGGCGCAATTCAAATTGCCCTTCGTTTAGTCTCCAGTCACGAAGAAGAAGGGGCAAAGCAACCTGTCCTCCATCAGAAAATGGAGACACTGATGTTCCTGGAAGACGTTTTTCTCGAAAGTGCAAAGAGTGACCTCGAGGCACTCGTGGCGCAGCACCGAACAGCCGGCATCGATGGCGCGTTTCAGTGGGACCCCTTTGTAGCGAAGTCGATGCTACAGAAAGCTATCCGGCGTTCAGACACCGGCAAGGCAGAAGAAGCGGCCCGGTATCTCCTTCGGGTCAACGAGCATGGATTTTGGAGGCGCGTATGCATTATTGCGCTCGAGGATATCGGGCTGGCCAACATCCCCCTTGTCACTCAAGCTCTGCAAGCAGAAAGAAACCGGGCGCTTCGCAGCAGCTTGGGCGGATCCGAAAAGGTCGGTTTGGCCCTCGTGTCAGCCATGTGCACATCCCCTAAGGACCGTACAACCGACGACCTGATCGATGCCATCGGGAGTGTTGATTACAGATGCTGGAAGGCTGACGTGGCAGAGATGTCCGAAGCTGAGCGTGCCACTCTCGCCTCGTCCGCCTCTGCATCTATCCATGAGCGTGCGATAGCTGCATTACAGCTTAGCCCTGCGTCAGCTCTGTCTAGGAGGGTGCGGGATTGGTGCTTGTTTTTAGAGCGCCTGCCAGAAGAGGCCTTGTCGCCTTGCGTCAAAGCTACTGCAACACTTGGCCTGCAGCGCACTAAGTCCGAAATGGCACTTTACATGGCACTGCTCTCACGGGATCTGCCGGAAGCCCCAAAACAGGTGGACGATTGGTTCCCACCAGCCGTTGATCTTAGTGGGTTGCCCTCGTGGACGCTGGATGGTCACACCCGCCTTGGCCTGCAGGCCTTTCGTTTAGCTCTGAAGCGATCACCCCGGATCGGGAAATTCGTCAGGCGTTGGGCCACAGGTACCGTATCTCCTGCCAAGACAGTTGCGGGCTTGGTCTTCCGTGTGGAAAGCGCCCAGCTCAATAGGAAGCTGGACTGGAGCCTTGGCCAGCAGTTGAAAGAGGAGGCATGCAATAACAGGCCAGGTCTTCCAGCAGGGGTTGCACCCGAAGGCCTTGCCATCCTGCGAGAAGAGTTTGAACTGGTGAATGAGTGCCGCGCCGACGCAGTACGCGGTTACCTCCGATAACCTTCCATTATCGGAGGCAAAATCATAGTTGGCTTACCCGGACCATCAGAGGAAAATACACCAAAAGTTACTCGCACAGAGGACCTCCTAGAAGCGGCCTATGCGACGAACACACGGCGGGCCTACAGATCCGACATCACGGGCTTTCTCAAGTGGGGTGGATCCATCCCATCATCGCCCGAGCAGATCGCTGCGTTCGTCGCATTCCGTGCAAATATGTGCACGGTCGCCACCATCAAGCGGCAGCTGGCTTCTCTGTCGTCTATACACTCAACCCTTGGAAACACGCCAAACCCCGTCAAAAGCCGCCTCGTGGCCTCTACAGTCAGGGGATTGGCCCGGCTTCAAGGAAAGCCTCAACGGGCAGTGGAACCCCTCCTTATCGAGCATCTGAGGGAAATTTTGGATAGCCTGCCGAGGAATACAATCAGCAAGCGCGACGCTGCCCTATTGATGGTCGGGTTTGCGGGAGGGCTGCGCCGATCCGAGCTGGTCGCATTGGATTTCGAAGACATTACCCGGGTTCCGGCCGGTCTCCGTGTTACGATCATGCGAAGCAAGACAGATCAGGCAGCTCGAGGTCGGTTGATCGCTATTCCATACGGGCGGACGCGCCACTGCCCGATCAAAAACCTAGACGCCTGGTTAGGCGAAATTGAACCGCAGCAAGGACCCATGTTCCGCTCATGCACGAAGGCCGGAAAAGTGAGACACCACCGACTATCACCGGAGGCCGTCGCTGTCATCGTCAAGAAGCACGCTCACCGTATTGGCCTTGATGCGGTAAACTACTCTGGCCATTCGCTGCGCGCAGGCTTTGTTACCAGTGCCATTCAAGCAGGGGCCGCAGAACATGCCATACGCCGCCAGACAGGGCACGCTTCGGTAACAACGATGGAAAGGTATATCCGGTTGGCGAACCTGTTTGAAGATAGTCCGGCAGGCCTACTGTTCTGACGAGGCAATGGCACCATGGGCGGAGAGTGGACGTTCGCTACGCTCGGCATGAACGTCCGGGATGCGCGATAGTTTGAAATTAAGTTTCAACGCCTTTAAGCCTCAACCCAAGACGCATTTGAGCGCCCAAGACGACGGATTATTGCCTGAGCACTGCCTTCCTCAAACCGGGCAGTCAGCACACTTGGATCAGCGTCACGCATGTTGTGACTCAATTTGAGAACAGAGCCGAAGTCGGGGGTAAGCACCCAAACGGTATTGTCCGCTTCATCAATCTTGACCCGATAGGGACGGTCTGGAACTGGAACGATCTGCCGTGTCGCCGGATCGACATTTCTGCGCCAATCTCGAGAAGTCCAACGCTGGCTGGTGCGGTTCAGCATCTCGTCCCTGAATGCTTTCCAGATGCCGTTGGTCGCTGCTGTTGGCCAATCTCCGGAATCTGTTAACGCGATGACTTCGTTTGTTTCGAGCCAGCCAACGAGACCATCGTTATCGACGAAGGTCGGCTCCTGATCATTGACTGCGACCTGCGCTGCCGCCCTTGAAGGAAGTCCGGCACGCACGAGTATTGCCATCGTGTAGCGCGGCAGACCGGTTTCGAGACAAGCGGCGGCAGTACCGGCAATGATCTCCGGTTGCCAGCCAAGCACGACCCTACGGGTACGCAGCGCCTCCAGCGCCCAGACGAGTCGATACGAAAATACTTCCTCGATGAAACGCATATTATCCGGTCCGATCGCGTGCACCGGCGCTCCTGACACCCACGCAGCGAGAATGTCGCGCCAGTTGTCCGGCAAAGGATCGTCTGGCACGAAGGGCCGGATGGCGAGTAAGCGTTCCGCGAGCGTGGTGAGTGAAGCAATCAGTACGTCGGTATCGCCGGCCAACGCGACCTCGTCCGCTTGATCTAACAAAACTGCGAGTTCGTCGGCCATCGCATCCAGAGTCAACCCGGCTTCAAGACCAACGCCCATCGCAAAGTGGCCGCGCCGCTGGTTGACGGTGGTCTGCGACCAGATGAACCCAGAGCGCGCCCTGAACAAT
>JBFOLS010000704.1:0-10111 GCA_040830225.1 Leisingera sp. | reverse complement strand
TCCAGCCCGCCCGAGCAGATAACGATAGTCTTCATGTTTGAACCCTTGTTTTGGTGACCGGGTAGGCTGCGACCGGTGCCGCGCATATAGCGCTGCGGGTGGTATCGCGCAAGAGGCGGGCGGATAGCGCACATTTTGCAGGTGATGTTTGGAAAAGTTGAAAATGGCCCTTGGGGCCCGGGCCAGAGGCCTGGCCCGCGCCAGACCTTCCTCCCGGGAAGGCGCGTCCCTAATGCCCTGCGCTACATAGGCGGCATTTCCCCCTCCAGCCATTCCAGAAACGCCCGCGAGGCCGGGTTGCTGGCATGGCTTGGCGGGGGCAGCAAAAAGTAGTTTTCCAACAGCTCCGCCGAGTGCTCGCTGGCCTTGATCAACTGACCGCTTTCCAGCAGCCCGCCCGCCAGCGTGTCATGCGACATGGAAATGCCGGCACCATCTACCGCCGCCGTCATGGCAATCACATAGGTCGAGGCCAGTTGGATCTCGTGATTGCGCTCAAACGGCTGCTCCTGCGACTTGAACCAGGCGCCCCAAGAGCCTGTGACACCAGCACAATCCAGGAGGTTGGCGGTACCGAAATCCAATTCGCCCCCTTGATACCCCGGCGCGCAGACCGGGTAGAACCGGTCGCGGGTCAGCCGGATTGCTGCGGCGGACATGTCATTTGGGCGGCCAAAGCGGATCTCGGTTCCGGCGGAGCTGGCATGGCGCTCCGGATCCCAGATCGGGGTCACGATGTTCAGCACCAGCCAGGGGAACTTTTCATACAGCCTGGGAAGGCGCGGCGACAGCCAGAAGACTGAGAATGCCATATTGCACTGCAAAACCAGATGCCGCCCCTGGTCGCCGCCGGTAAAGGCCTGGGTGCCGGCGGCAATCAGGTCAAAGGCTTCGCGCACGATGGGCATGTAATTGGCACCGGCCTCGCTCAGCTCCAGCGCCCGGGTTTTGCGGATGAACAGCTCGCGGCCCAGGAAGTTCTCCAGGCTGCGCACATGCTGGCTGATCGCCGATTGCGTCAGGTTCAGTTCGCCCGCGGCGCGGGTGAACGAGAGGTGCCGGGCACTGGCCTCAAAGGCGCGCAGCCAGGTGAGCGGGGGCAGGGATGAAGAGGGTGATCCGGGGGAAGACATCGACGCATGACCTATGCATTAGTTCAATTAATGCATTACTGCTGAATCAATCGTTTGTCAGCAGCGATTGCGGCTGGCACCAATAGCGCAGCAACAATTGGGAGGCGCCAGAATGAACAAGCAAACGGATTTGAGCCCGAACCTCACCCATTGGCAGGAGCGCGTCGACATGGCAGCGGCCTTCCGCTGGACCGAACGGCTGGACATGCATGAGGGGGTGGCAAACCACTTCAGTCTCGCGGTGAACGATGACGGGACCCAGTTCCTGATGAACCCGAACCAGGCGCATTTCCGGCGGATCAAGGCCTCGGATCTCCTGTTTCTGGATGCCAACGACCCCAAGACCATGGACCGCCCCGACGCGCCGGACCCAACCGCCTGGGGCTTGCACGGATCAATCCACCGGCTGTGCCCGCATGCCCGCTGCGTGATGCATGTGCATTCGATCCACGCCACCGTCCTGGCCTGCCTTGCCGACAGCTCCCTGCCGCCGATCGATCAGAACACTGCGACATTCTACAACCGCTACGTGGTAGATGGTGAATTCGGCGGTCTGGCCTTTGAAAGCGAAGGCGAGCGCTGCGCTTCGATGCTGAGCGACCCCAAGGTCAAGACCATGATCATGGGCAACCACGGGGTGCTGGTGAGGGGCGCCACCGTCGCGGATCCTTTCAACCGCCTCTACTACTTCGAGCGTGCTGCCGAGACCTATATCCGGGCGCTGCAGACCGGCCAGAAGCTGCGGGTGCTGAGTGATGCGGTTGCCGAGAAAACCGCGCAGGAACTGGAGGAATATCCGGATCAGGCGGAGCGCCACCTCGCCGAGCTGAAGGCGATCCTCGACGACGAGGGCTCCAACTACGCCAGCTAAGACAGGCGCCCATGCAGGCAATAAGACCTCGGGCAGCTGAGACAGCTGCCCGGCGGCTTGCTGCATCCAATCGCAACATCTCTTCAGCCATCCAGAAGGTTCCAGATGCCTGATTACGTTCCCACAAATGCTGCGTCCTCGGGCGTGAAGCTCGACAAGAAGACGCTGAAATCCATTGCCGCCCGCAGCGACTGGCCCGGTCTGATCTATATCGCGCAGTGGTTGGCCTTCCTGGCCGCCACCGGCGCGCTTGTCTGGGCCACGCTCGGCACGATCTGGATGTGGCCCGCGATGCTGCTGCATGGCATCTTCCTGACCGTTCCGGCCTATTCCTTCAGCCATGAAACCGCGCATGGCACCGCGTTCCGCACCCGCTGGCTGAACGAAGCGGTGCTGTGGGTGACCTCGCTTCTCTACATGGAGGAGCCGCTGCACCGCCGTTACACCCACACCAACCACCACACCCATACCTGGTGGGTGGGCAAGGACAGCCAGATGCCGTTCGACACGCCGATGGGCTTTGGCGGCTGGCTGGCCGAGATCACCGGCTTTGCGCTCTTGCGCTTCCACATGCAGGTCTTTGTGCATCTGGCGGTGGGCCATTACACCGACACCATGAAGATGGTCACGCCGGAGGGCGAGTTTGCCAAGATGACCCGCAATGCGCGCATCATGCTGGCGATCTATGCGCTGATCGCCGCGGCGCCCTTGTTTGGCATCTGGTGGCCGGTCTGGCTGATCGCGGTCCCGCGGGTTCTGGGTGCGCCGGTCATGCTGCTGTTCACCCTGATCCAGCATGTGGAACTGCAGGAAAACTCGCCCTCGATCCTCGAAAGCACCCGCTCGTTCCGCAGCAACTGGCTGGCTGAGTTCCTCTATATGAAGATGAACAACCACGTTGAGCATCATCTGTACCCGCAGGTGCCGTTCCACGCGCTGCCGAAACTGGCCGAGGCGGTGCAGGACCAGCTGCCGGAGCCGGACCCGGGCTTCTTCAAGACCAACCTTGAGGTGATGTCGGTGGTGCTCCGCCGCAGCCTGGGCCGCCCGACCAAGGCCGCCACCATCCGCCAGGCGCCGCATATGATCACCGAGGGCGGCCCGGTGGAGCGCGTCGCGCAGCGGACCATGTGAGGCAGCGATGAAGAACGTCTATACCTATGGCGGGCAGCCGGCCCGCCGCAACCTGACCGTCTCCTGCATCCAGGCCAACAAGGCGGCAGGGGTGAAGATGACCCAGGTGGATGCCCAGACCGAAGAAGAGGCCGCCACGCTTGAGGCGCTTGGCATTGACCTGATCACCATCGCGGACGTGGATATCGAAGCCATCCGCCGCGGCGCGCCGAACACCTTTGTCACCGGCTCGCAGACCATGGTGCAATACGCGACCGAAGACGAGGCCCTGCGCGCTGCCATCCGGGTGGCCGAACTAGGCGCCGATGCAATCTACACCCCGCGCGGGCTGAAGACAGTTGAGCGGCTGGCGGGCGAGGGGCTTTGCGTGCAGGGCCACCTTGGCCTGGTGCCGCGGCTGTCGACCCGGGTAGGCGGCCTGCGCACCATCGGAAGGACCGCGGAGGAGGCGATGCGCCTGTTTCAGGACTTCAAGCGGCTGGAGGATGCCGGCGCCTATGCCGCCGAGGTCGAATGCGTTGCGGTTGAGGCGCTGCAGGAAATCAACCAGCGCACCCCCCTGGTCACGCATTCTATCGGCGCGGGCTCGGGCGGCGACATTATCTTCTCCTTCATGATGGATATTTGCGGCGACGTGGACAACCCGCCGCGCCACGCCAGGGCCTGGGCCGACATGCTGTCGCTGCGCAAAGCGCTGGCGGCAGAGCGCGACAAGGGCCTCACCGGTTTCCGCGACGAGGTGAAGGCCGGAACCTTCCCCGATGCCGCCCATACCGTCGCCATGACCGGCGGCGAGCACGAGAAACTGCGCGAAGCGCTGGACAAATGGACGCCGGTTCACGCCTGAACCTGCCGCAACAACACACGACATTCAGGAACCAAGAGCATGAGCCAATGGATTGACGCCTGCGCCACCGATGACATCGACGAGGAAGACCTGATCTCCTGGGAGCACGAGGGTAAGTCATATGCGATCTACAACACCGAAAAGGGCTTCTTTGCCTCTGATCTGATGTGCACGCATGAGGAGCAGAGCCTGGAGGACGGGCTGGTGATCGACTGCGTCATTGAATGCCCCCTGCATGGCGGACGCTTTGACATCTGCACCGGCAAGGCGCTGTCGGCCCCGGTGCACGAGGATCTCAAAACCTACCCGGTTAAGGTCGAAGGCGGCCGGGTCTTTGTGGAAATCGGCTGACCAGTTCCTCCCCGGGCAATCAGCAGCTGGCGGCCCTGCGGGGAGGCCTTCTTTTGATCGGCTTGCCATCTGATCCTGATCAAGGCGGCGGCGGGCCGCTCTCCCTAAGCCTGAACCCGAAGAGACTCGGCAGCTATAGGAGAGACCCCATGTTGCGCCTTGCATCCGTTCTTTATTCGCTGATTGGCAGCAGCCTCGCAGGCGTTGGCGTCATTGTGGTTCTGGTCGCAGGCATGTCCACGGTTCCGGCCATCCTGGCGTCGGCAGCAATTGGTGCAGTCCTGGGCATGCCGGTGGCCTGGCTGGTGGCCAAACAGCTGTACGCCCGCGGCGCCTAGGCCCCGAACTTCAAGCGTTCAGGAATACCCGCGCGGCGGCCTCGAACTCCCGCGGTTTCTCGGCGTGCAGCCAATGGCCTGCGCCGGGCAGCTTGGCAAAACGGGCCGCGGGGAAACGTGCGCGGATCAGGTCGCGGTGTTCAGGCAGCACATAGTCCGACTCGGCACCTGACAGGAACAGAGCGGGCCCCTCCCACGAAACGTCCACCTCAGGGAAGGACATGATGTTCGGCATCTGCTCCGCCAGCGTATCCAGGTTCAGCTTCCAGCGCTTGTTCGGGATATCCAGCGACTGGGTAAAGAAGCTTTGCAGCGCCGGTTCGACCCCGGCCTCCGCCAGCTGTGCCGCGGCTTCGGGGCGGCGCTGCACGGTTTCAAGGTCCACCGATCGCATGGCGTGAATGTACTGGATCTGGGTATGGCCGTAGGCCACCGGTGCTATGTCCGCCACCACCAGCCGGCGCACAGCCACCGGGTGGTTCAGCGCCAGCGTCATCGCCGCCTTGCCGCCCATCGAATGGCCGATCACATCCATCTGCCCGCCATGCGCGGCGATCACTTCGGCCAGATCTGCGGCCAGCTCGGGATAGGTATGGCTGTCCGTGCGCGGGCTGTCGCCGTGGTTGCGCATATCCGCTGCCACCACCAGCCGCTCGTCCGACAGGCGCTTGGCGATAACGCCCCAGTTGCGGGCCGAGCCATAAAGCCCATGGGCAATCAGAAGCGGGGTTTTGTCGGTGGCGGTGCCATGTGTGATCGTGTTCAGCATGCGGCCTTGATAGCCGCGCAGGCAAAGGCTTGCCACCCCCATTGAGGCGGAGCCGCCAGCAGGCTAGGGTGGCGCACGCAGCAGCAAGGGAGAGAGCCGGAATGGCCGCCAGCTTGGAACAGGACATCGAAGAGATCCGCACCCTGCTGAAAGAGCGTGAGCATGCTTCCGGCGATCTGGCTGCAGCCCTGAAACGTGTCCGCCGCCGTATTCCCCGCCGGATCTACAAGCAGGGTATGAAGATCGCCGACGCGCTTCCTCTGCTGGATCATCCCAAACTGCGGCTGACCGTCGACGAAAAACCGCTGCGCGGCGCGGCCCGAGAAGTGAAGGCGCACTTGGAGAAAATCGACCTTGCCGACCGGCGCAAAGGGTTCTGGCTGGGCGTGCTGGGCAGCATGGCCTTTTCCGTCCTTGCCGTTCTGGCCTTGCTGATCATTGTGCTGCGCTGGCGCGGGCTGATCTGATTTTCCGCTTTACGCCTCCGCTTCCGCCAGTATTTTGAACGCGGTTCACGAAAGGGCGGGGCGCCATGGCAGGCAAAGTGGAAGCGCGCAAGGCAGCGCTGCGTGAAAAACTGGTGGAAGCGGCAGAGATCCGCATCGCCCGGGACGGAGCAGGGGCGCTGCGTGCCCGCGACCTGGCGCAGGATGCTGGCTGCGCGCTGGGGGCGATCTACAATGTTTTTGATGACCTGAACGCCCTTATCCTGACAGTGAACGGGCGCACCTTCAAACGCCTGGGGGCGGCTGTTAAAGCTTCAGTCGCTGAGGCCGGGCAAGAGCCGCCGGTGCGCAGGCTGATCCTGATGAGCCATGCTTATCTGCGGTTCGCTGCCGAGAATACCAGCCTTTGGAAAGCCTTGTTTGATCTTCGGATTCCAGATGGGGCAGCGGCACCGGACTGGTATATGGAGGCGCTGGAAGAACTGTTCTCGAACATCGCGGGCCCCGTGTCTGAACTGTTCCCGGACATGGAGGGTGAACAAACCGGGCTGATGGTGCGGGCTTTGTTTTCCTCTGTGCACGGCATTGTTTCTCTGGGGCTCGAGCAGCGGGCGTCCGGGGTGCCCCGTGAAAAGCTGGAAATGATGATCGAGCAGGTTCTTTCCCGGATCTCAGAAGAAAATTGAACGTCGTTCACAAATTTTCTTGAACGACGTTCACGGCATTGCTACATGATTCCGCATGAACGATGTTCAAGATGCGGAGGAAGCGATGTTCACCACTCTGAAGACCCTGATCACCGGTGCTAACGCCCGGGCCGAAGAGCAGCTGCGCGAGACCTTCTCGATCGAGCTGATCACCCAGAAGATCCGTGAGGCGGAGGCGAACCTGAAAGCTGCCAAGCTGACCCTGGCCAGCCTGGTCCAGCGCCAGCGCGGTGAACAGCGCCAGGTGGAAGCCCTTGAGGCGCGTATTCAGGACTTGATGGCCGGCGCAGGCGAGGCGCTGGAAGGCGGCCGCGAAGACTTGGCGCAAAGCGCCGCCCAGGCGGTTGCCGAAATGGAGAACGAACTGGCGGTGCGCCGCCAGACCCTGGACCGGCTGGAAACCCGCATTCTGCAACTGCGCCAGTCGGTTGAAACTGCCAACCGCCGCATCACCGATCTGAAGCAGGGGGCCATTGCCGCCCGCGCCACCCGGCGCGAGCAGGACATCCAGCGCCGTATCCGCAAGCACGCCGCCGGTGACAGCCCGGCCGAGGAGGCCGAAGCGCTGATCGGCGAAGTGCTGCAGCGCGATGATCCCTTCGAGCAGGGTGAGATCCTGCGGGAAATCGACGGCGAGTTGAATAACAGCACCATCGCCGATGACCTTGCCGATGCAGGCTTCGGCCCCCGCAGCCGCAGCACCGCTGCCGATGTGCTGAGCCGCCTGAAGAAAGACAACTGAACCCTATTGATCCCGCCCGGTTGTAAAGGCGGTCCTGACCTGATTTGAAAATTTGGAGAAAAGACATGTACACCGATAACACTGACAACAAGCTGATCATCCTGCTGAACTCTGCCGGCGTTGCCATCGCCTATGCGATGCTGGGCATCTCCCTGTGGCTGTCCACCGATGTGCCGCTGGCAACCAAAGGATACTGGGGCATGGCGGTGCTGTTGCTGACGCTGAGCCTGATCAACGTGGTGAAGTACCGTTTCGACCACCGCTCCAGCGAAGACCGCATCCGCAAGATCGAAGAGGCGCGCAACGAAAAGCTGCTGGAAGACGCGCTGATGGACAGCAAGCAGGACCTGTGAGCGCACCCGCCTCAACTGTATGCCGGAACTTCCTGCGCCCGCCTGTTATTGGCGGGCGCTTGCCGGTTTGGGCGGGCGCAGGGCGCGGGCTGATAGCGCTTCGCGAAAGACCAGTGTGACGGTCGCAAAACTGACGTAGAGCAGCAGGTACCAGGATCCCATCTTGGCCAAGCTTACCCACTCTCCGCTGCTCTGGCCGTTATAAAGCCAGGTCTTGGTGCCGGTGCCCACATTCTCAGCCACCCAAAGGAAGAAACTTGATAGGAAGGCGGCCAGCGGCAGCGGCATCCAGTAGAAGCGATCGCCGGTGCGGAACCAGATGCGGGTGCGGATGAACAGCAGAACAGTTGCTGCAAACAGCGCCAGCCGGATGTCAGGCAGAAAGTGATGGGTAAAGAAGTTGCAATAGATTGCTGCGGCCAGCAGGACGGTGGCCCAGAATGGCGGATAGGGGGCAAACTGCATGTCAAACAGCCGGATCACCCGCGCCATGTATGAGCCTACTGAGGCATACATGAAGCCGGAAAACAGCGGCACCTCCCACAATTTGATCAGCCCCGCGCCGGGATAGGCCCAGCTGCCCGCCTGGACCTTGAAAATTTCCATCGCGGTGCCTGTGAGGTGGAACAGCAGGATCACCCGTACCTCACGCCAGCTTTCCATGCCGGTGGCCAGCAGCAGCGCTTGCAGGACCAGCGCATAGATCAGCAGCGCGTCGTAACGGGCGAGCGGCCAATCCGGCTGCCAGACCCAGCCGGTCGCCATCATCCCGCCCAAAAGCAGGATCCCGAAGATCGCTGCCCAGCCTTGCTTCAGGGTGAACATGATGAACTCGCCGGCCGCGAGAGGCAGGCGGCCGCGCATCCAGTCGCCCAGCCGGCGCTCCAGCCGCCGGGTCCGGCTTGACGGAAGCGGCTTCATACCTCGAGATACCGCGCGGGAACCCGGTGGCAGAGCCAAACACCGTTCTCCGACAGAAAAAATGCAAGCCCGTCTGCGTGCATCCGGGCCGTGTCAACACAAAGGACGGCAGGCTTGCCATGGCGCATGCCGACATTTCGGGCTGCGTTCCGGTCACCTGAGAGATGGACGTGCTGGCGCTGCATCGGCTTCAGCCCTTCGGAAAGGATTGCAGGCAGGTTCCGCTCGGCGGTGCCATGAAACAGCCTGTCCGGCGGACAGCACTGGGTGAGGCCCAGATCAACCGGGAAGGAGTGGCCCTGGTTGGCCCGGATGCAGGACCCGTCAGCTGAAAGCGCAAACCGCTGCTTGCCGCTTGTGCGCACAGTTTCCTCAATCCGGCTGCGGGTCAGCGGGGTTTCTGACTTTTCGAGGATCTCGTCAATGCGCACCCAGCCTTGCGCGTCCATAGCAAGGTTCAAGGCGCCGGGATTGTGCCGCAGAAGATAGCTGAGAAATTTACTGGTTTGTTTCAAATCATCTTTTTCCATAGCGGCACTATCCCCGCTTCCGCCTGGTCCGTCCAGCCGGCACCCCTGCCGCCCTTGCCGCAAAGGAAAACCGCCGCGGCTTTGCGGGCCGCGGCGGTTGCTGTGTTTCGGCTGTGCCGGTGCTTACAGGTTCGGGTACAGCGGGAACTTGGCGCAGAGATCGGCGACTTTGGCGCGGACCGAGGCTTCCACATCGGCATTGCCCTCTTCACCGTTGGCCGCCAGCCCGTCGATCACCTCGATGATCAGGTCGGCGATCTGGCGGAACTCGGCCTCGCCGAAGCCGCGGGTGGTGCCGGCCGGGGTGCCCAGGCGCAGGCCGGAGGTCACGGTGGGCTTTTCCGGGTCGAACGGGATGCCGTTCTTGTTGGTGGTGATATGGGCGCGGCCCAGCGCCTTGTCGGCGATGTTGCCGGTGACGCCCTTGGGACGCAGGTCGACCAGCATCACGTGGGTGTCGGTGCCGCCGGTGACGATGTCCAGGCCGCCCTGGATCAGCTGATCCGCCAGCGCCGCGGCGTTTGCCTTCACCTGCTTCTGGTACTCTTTGAATTCCGGCTTCAGCGCCTCGCCGAAGGCCGCCGCCTTGCCTGCGATCACATGCATCAGCGGGCCGCCCTGGATGCCGGGGAAGATCGCCGAGTTCACTTTCTTGGCAATCGCCTCGTCATTGGTCAGGATCATGCCGCCGCGCGGGCCGCGCAGGGTCTTGTGGGTGGTGGTGGTGGCGACATGCGCATGCGGGAAGGGCGAGGGGTGCTCGCCTGCCGCCACCAGGCCTGCGAAATGCGCCATGTCGACGTGCAGGTAGGCGCCGACCTTGTCGGCACTGGCGCGGAAGCGGGCAAAGTCGATCACGCGCGGAATGGCCGAGCCGCCGGCGCTGATCAGCTTTGGCTGGTGCGCTACCGCGTGGGCTTCCAGCTGGTCGTAGTCGATCAGGTTGTCGTCGCGGAGCACGCCCGAGGG
>JBFOLS010000703.1:0-19337 GCA_040830225.1 Leisingera sp. | reverse complement strand
GTGGGAACCCCCTGGCGGACAAGCGCCCCACGGGCCGCCCCTTGGCCGCCCCCTCCGCCGCGCAAAGGGGGGGGCGCCCGGCCCACCGTTGAGGGCCCCGGCACAATGGCGGGGGGCTGGAGGGGGCGGGAGCCCCCCGCTGATGCGCGGAACCGCCGATTTCAAGCCTCAGGCCGTGCGGAAATGGCCCTGTTTGCTTGACAAGCGCGCTGCAACCTTGTGTACCACCCCGGACGAATTCCGCGCCCGATCGCGTATACCCCGAATGACGGTCCCGAAGGACCCGCGACCCGCATAACGAAAGGCCGAGCCATGCACGCCTACCGCAGCCATACCTGCGCCGAACTGAACAAATCCAACGTCGGGGAAACCGTCCGCCTGTCGGGCTGGGTTCACCGCGTCCGCGACCACGGCGGCCTGCTGTTCATCGACCTGCGCGACCACTGCGGCGTGACCCAGGTGATGGCCGACCCGGACAGCCCGGTGTTTGCCGAGATCGAGAAGGTCCGCTCGGAATGGTGCATCCGCATCGACGGCAACGTGCTGGCGCGCGACGAGAGCCTGGTGAACCCCAAGATTCCGACCGGTGAAGTCGAGGTCTTCATCCGCGACATCGAGGTGCTGGGCAAATCCGAGGAACTGCCGCTGATGGTCTTCGGCGAGCAGGAATACCCGGAGGAAACCCGCCTGCGCTACCGCTACCTGGACCTGCGCCGCGAGAAGATGCAGAAGAACATGGTGCTGCGCGCCAACATGATCCAGTCGATCCGCAAGCGCATGTGGGACATCGGCTTCAACGAATACCAGACCCCGATCATCACCGCGTCCTCGCCCGAAGGCGCGCGCGACTTCCTGGTGCCCTCGCGCCTGCACCCGGGCAAGTTCTATGCGCTGCCGCAGGCGCCGCAGCAGTTCAAGCAGCTGATGATGGTGTCGGGCTTTGACAAATACTTCCAGATCGCGCCCTGCTTCCGCGATGAAGACCCGCGCGCCGACCGTTCGCCAGCGGATTTCTATCAGCTCGACATGGAAATGTCCTTTGTCACCCAGCAGGATGTCTTTGACACCATCCAGCCGGTGATGCAGGGCGTGTTCGAGGAGTTCGGCGGTGGCCGCAAGGTTGACAGCGAATGGCCGCAGATCTCCTACAAGGATGCCGCCAAATGGTACGGCACCGACAAGCCGGACCTCCGCAACCCGATCAAGATGCAGGACTGCTCCGAGCATTTCCGCGGTTCGGGCTTTGCGATCTTTGCAAACCTGCTTGAAAACGAAGGCACCGAAATCCGTGCCATCCCGGCCCCGACCGGCGGCTCCCGCAAGTTCTGCGACCGGATGAACAAATTTGCCCAGGCCGAGGGCCTGCCAGGCATGGGCTATATCTTCTGGCGCAAACAATCTGCGGATTCCATTGCCCAGGAACGCGGCATCACTGTCAAAGATGTCAACGCGATGATCAAATCGGGCGAGATTGTTCTGGGCAACGAAGCCGCCGGCCCGCTGGCCAAAAACATCGGCCCCGAGCGCACCGAGGCGATCCGCCAGCAGCTGGGTCTGGATGTGGGCGACGCGGCCTTCTTCCTGGGCGGCAAGCCGAAAGCGTTTGAAAGTGTTGCAGGCCGCGCCCGCACTGTGATCGGCGATGAGCTGGGCCTGACCGACAAGGACCGCTTTGCCTTTGCCTGGATCGTCGACTTCCCAATCTACGAGAAGGACGAGGAAACCGGCGCCATTGATTTCGAGCACAACCCGTTCTCGATGCCCCAGGGCGGTATGGACGCATTGCTGTCCGACCCGCTGGCGGTGAAGGGCTTCCAGTACGACCTGGCCTGTAACGGCTACGAGCTGGTCTCCGGCGCGATCCGGAACCACAAGCCGGAAATCATGTTCAAGGCCTTTGAAATTGCCGGGTACGGCAAGGAAGAAGTGGAGAAGCGCTTTGGCGGCATGGTCAACGCGTTCCAGTACGGCGCCCCGCCGCACGGCGGCTGCGCGGCTGGCATCGACCGCATGGTGATGCTGCTGGCGGATGAGGCCAACATCCGCGAAGTGATCATGTTCCCGATGAACCAGCGCGCTGAAGATCTGATGATGTCGGCGCCGTCTGAGCCGATGAGCGAGCAGCTGATGGAGCTGGGTCTGCGGGTGATCCCGCAGGATCAGTAAACGGCAGGAACTAACTTAGATTGGGCCCGGTATTTTGCCGGGCCCTTTTTTGTTGCCGCCAAGAAAGTGTTCTCTGCGGCAGCGGTCAGCGCCTTTCTCCCGGATGTTTTTGAATAACAGCGACGGATCCGGCTAATCCTTGCGTATGATTTCAGATTGCGCTGTGGGTCCAGGCAGAGTTGTTCTAGTTTGCGGGCATCACAGCGGCTCAGGGAGAGCAGGCGATGCAGTTTGATAGAGATTTGGCTGAAATCCGGTTCGGTGCCGGGTTGTCGCCGCTGGTGCAGCCGCCGGTATCGGCCGAGGAGATGCTGAACCGGCTGCAGGGGCCCGACCAGATGGCAAAGCGGTTCCCGGTCAGCAGCTTTGATGCGGCTTTTGCAGGCGTCAAGGAGTACCGGCGCCTGTCCCGCGCCCGGCGGCAGCTGCAGGGCCAGTCCGGCTATGAGACGGCCAATGCTGCTTTCAAATCCTACCGGCGCCAGCGGAACTCCGAGCGGCTGGGCTGGCATCGCCAGCGGCTGCTGCGGCATGTGATGACATCCGACGGCTTCCGCGAACGTCTGGCTCTGTTTTGGGCTGATCACTTCACCGCCCAGGGCAAATCCGGACCGATGCGCGTTCTTGCCGCTCCGTATGCTGAAACGGTGATCCGCCCGCATCTTACCGGCCGGTTCGAGGATATGCTGGTTGCAGCGGTGACCAGCCCGCTGATGCTGCACTATCTGGACCAGAGCCGCTCAGCCGGGCCGGGCAGCCGGGCTGCGGAACGGCGCAAGCGGGTGAGCGGTCTGAACGAGAACCTGGCCCGCGAAGTTTTGGAATTGCACACGCTGGGTGTTGACGGTCCCTACAGCCAGGCGGATGTGCGGCAATTGGCGGAACTCTTCACCGGGCTGAGCGTTTCGCTGGAAAACGGTTTTACCTATCGCCCTGCGATGGCTGAACCGGGTCCCGAAACCGTTCTGGGGGAAACCTATGGCGGCGGCAAGCCGCAGCTGGACCAGGTTCTCGCGGCCTTGCGCGATCTGGCGCGCCATCCCGCGACCGCGCGGCACATCGCCTGGAAGCTTGCGGTGCATTTCACCTCCGACACTCCGGAACCTGCACTGATCTCGCATCTTGCGGCGCGCTATCAGGAAAGCGGCGGCGCGCTGATGCCGGTCTACACCGCACTGCTGGAGCATCCGTCGGCCTGGGAACCAGTGCTTGCCAATGTAAAGCCGCCCTTCAGCTACCTGGCTTCGGCCTGCCGGGCGTTGGCGGTGCCCGAGGCGCGGATCGCGGCAATGAAGCCGTCCCAGACGCGCCGCCTGCTGCTGACACCTCTGACGCAGATGGGGCAGCGCTGGGAGTTTTCCGGCGGCCCGGATGGCTGGAGCGAAGAAGATGCGGTCTGGGTCACGCCGCAGGCCCTGGCGGCCCGTCTGCGCTGGGCGATGGCGGCGCCGCGGCGGCTGCAGCAGCCGCTGCCCGATCCGCGCAGCTTTGCCCATACGGCATTGGGGGGCTTTGCCAACGAACGGGTGCAATTCGCTGCCAGTGCAGCCGAAACCGAAGCCGAAGCAATTGGGCTGGTGCTGGCCTCCCCAGCCTTTCAGCGCCGCTGACCGGAGGTCATACGATGCAAATCACACGCCGTTCACTCCTGACCCGGTCCGCCATCCTGGGATGCTCGCTGGCGGCCAGCCCGCTGGTGACACCGGTCAGCTTTGCCTCCGCCCCCTGGGACACCCGCCTGGTGGTGATCATCCTGCGCGGCGGCATGGACGCGCTGGATGTGGTGCAGCCTTATGGCGACCCGGGCTTTGCCGGTCTGCGGCAAAGCCTGTCCGGCGGGCCGGAGGCCGGTGCCGCGGATCTTGACGGGTTTTACGCCTTGCACCCGGCGCTGGCGCCTTTGCTGCCGCTCTGGCGCAAGGGTGAGCTGGGATTCGTTCAGGCGGTGTCCACGCCTTACCGCGACCGGCGCAGCCATTTCGACGGTCAGGACTTGCTGGAGGCCGGCACCGCCACGCTGGGCGAGGCCGGGGGCGGCTGGCTGAACCGGCTGCTGCAGAACATGCCCGGGGTTGAGGAGCGCACCGCTTTTGCCATTGGGCAGGAGCGGATGCTGCTGACCGAGGGCGCGGCGCCGGTTTCGCAATGGGCGCCGGGCGCGGGGCTGTTGATGAGCCCGCAGGCGGAACGGCTGGCAGGGCTGCTGATGGAAGAGGATCCGTTGTTCCACACGGCCCTGAACGAGGCGCTGGAGCTGACCCGGCAGGACATGTCGCTGGGCTCCGGCGGCGAAGAAGACGGCGAGGATATGATGATGGCGGCGAAGCCAGCTGCGAGGGGCAGGGCCCACGCGGAGATTGCTGCCTATGCTGCCGAGCAATTGCGCGGTGACACCCGGATTGCGGCCTTCTCCATCAATGGCTGGGACACGCATTCCCGTCAGGCAGGCGGGCTGAAGGCGGCGCTGGGGCGGCTGTCGGATACGGTGCTGGAATTGCAAAACGGACTAGGGCCGGAGATCTGGGGCAAAACGGCTGTTGCCGCCGTCACCGAGTTCGGGCGCACGGTCCGCGAGAACGGAACCGGCGGCACCGATCATGGCACTGGCGGTGCAATGATGCTGGCTGGCGGGGCGGTCCGAGGCGGCCGGGTGTTAGGGCGCTGGCCTGGTCTGGCAGAGGTTGATCTTTATGATCGCCGCGATCTGATGCCGACTGCGGATGTGCGGCGGTATCTTTCCTGGCTGCTGCACGGGCTGACCGGCGCCGGTGAGAAAGCTCTTGAGACCCAAGTCTTCCCGGAGCTGGATATGGGGGGCGACCCGGGGCTTCTGCTCTAGGGCCTGCTGCCCCGGACGGCTGAATTAATGCGCCGGACCAAGGCTAGGGGGCGGCGCGAGCCGAACTGCTGCGGGCGCGGGAGTTCTCCGGATGCAGGAGTGCGCCGGCTGCGCCATTCTGCAGGGGGGATCCGGGGCTGTTTGAGAGGCGGAAGGTCCGCATGTCCAGGGGAATGCGGTCAGGGCAGAGCGGGTCCGCCGTCAGCGTTGCTGCGGGCGGAGAACCAGCGGGCGGCCCTCGGCTTCGCCGCGGTTGCGGCGGATTTCCCGGGCTTCCAGCCGGGTCTGGCCGTATAGCACGATAGCAAGGGTGGCCAAGGCGACGAGAAAGGCTTCTACCATGTCAGATCGCCGCGCGGCGATCCAGCCGCTCCTGCACCAGCCCGGCAACCGCCGCGGCGTCCTGGGTCAGCGGCCGGCCCTTGCGCCGGGCCCGGGCAAGACGGTCGGCAGCTTCGGCCAGCGGACTGTCGCCGGCACTGCGCGCCACGCCGCCAAGAAACTGCGCCAGATAGGCCAGAGTCTTTTCCTCCTGCCCCATGCTGAGCACATCGGCTGCATGGGCCATGTCATCGCGGTAGGCGATGAAATCGGGTTCAACCGTTTCATCATTCAATGCCCGCGGGCCGGAAGGCTGGCGGTCGGCAGGAAGATTCGACAGGATCTTCTGCTGGAAGGCGGCAAGCGAGGTGATGGGTTTTTCCAGGAAACCGGCGGCTCCGGCTTCCAGTGCGGCGCCTTCAAGCAGGGGGTCGCCCGAAGTGGCGAGTATCACGCTGGGACGGGGGCTGGCCTCGGACAATTCGCGGATCAGGTCGAGGCCCGAGCCGTCCGGTAAGCCGACATCGGCAATCAGCACGGAAGGGCGGTAAACCTGCAGATGGCGGCGGGCGGATTTGAGACAGTCGGCACGCCGGATGCGGGCGCCGCTGCGCAGGCACAGGAGCCGCAGAGCCTCGCAGGCAAAGCGGCTGTCCTCGACCACCAGGATCGTCAGCCCGAGGAGCGGGCGGCGGGTGGTGGGCAGGCGTTGAGCGGCAGCAAACAGTTCCGAATCGTCCATAACGTATCCTCCTTGCGGGATATGTTCCGACGCTAGGGATTCGAGGCTAATTACAGGTTAACGGCGCGCGTGTTGTGTCCCGGACCGCGCGCCCGTGCGGAAAGGCGCACTTGCCGCGGCGCAGCATCCATCCCATAACCGGACCGGAGGAATGTTTGTGAGAGGAGCACAACAAAGATGATTGGCCGCTTGAACCATGTTGCCATTGCCGTCCCGGATCTGGAGGCGGCGTCGGCCCAGTACCGCAATGCGCTGGGCGCCAAGGTTGGGGAGCCGCAGGACGAGCCGGATCACGGCGTCACCGTGGTGTTCATTGAACTGCCCAACACCAAGATCGAACTGCTGTACCCGATGGGAGAGAACTCGCCGATCAACGGGTTTCTGGAGAAGAACCCGGCAGGCGGCATCCACCATGTCTGCTATGAGGTCGAGGATATCCTGGCCGCGCGCGATCATCTGCAGGCCGAGGGCGCCCGGGTTCTGGGCACGGGCGAACCGAAGATCGGCGCCCATGGCAAGCCGGTGCTGTTCCTGCATCCCAAGGATTTCAACGGCTGCCTGGTGGAACTCGAAGAAGTTTGACGCTATGAGCACCCTGTCCCCGCTGCGGGGCAGGGTAATTGCAGGAAGGCAGAGCCATGGGTGTTACATCAGCGATCGTGCTTTATGCAGTGATCTGGTTCCTGACCTTCCTGGTGGTCATCCCGATCCGGCTTGAGACCCAGGGCGACAAGGGCGATGTGATGCCCGGTACCCATGCAGGCGCGCCGGAAAAGCATTTCCTGAAGCAGAAGGCCTGGATCACCACAGGCGTGGCGGCGGTGCTGTGGGCCGTTATCTGCGGGATCATCGTTTCCGGCGTGATTTCGGTGCGTGATTTCGACTGGATGGGAATGCTGCCCGAGCAGCAGTGAGGCCCTGTCTGCGGTACTTCTGAAAAGAGGCGCTCCCGCCCTTTGCCGGAGGCATTGAAAATGCCTCCGCGCCGGTTGGGCGCAGCGCCGCGCTGGCGCGCGGCGCGGGAGCGGCCAGCCCAGGCGGGCTGGAGCGCGCTGAGGTGCGTGAATGTGATCGGGACGATTTGGCTGAGAAGCGCTTGAGGAGCAAGTTTGCCCCTCAAGGCGCCTCACTGATTTTATTCCGTCCTTCGCCGCGTCAAGGCTGAACCGCGCTGAACGCGCGGCGGCTGCGCCGGCCTTGACCCGGCTGCGGCCCTGGGCGTGCCTATCTGCGGGACAGGGCGTGATAGAGATGGGTGAAGGTGGCGGCACCGAGGATCGGGATCACCAGGTTCACCAGCGGCAGCGACAAGGGCATCGCCATCAGCGTGCCGGCCGCCCAGATGGTAGTGGTGTGGCGGCGGCGCAGCTTCTTGGCCTCGGCAGTGCCGACGCGCCGGGCTGCAGCGAGAGTGAAGTATTCCCGGCCCAGGAGGAAACCGTTCAGCCCCCAGAAGATGAACGGGGCTGCCGGCGGGAACAGCGCATAGAGGAACAGTGCCAGGATGTTGGCGGCAACCAGCAGGCCGAGGAAATTCACCGTGTCCTTGACCGCGTCCCAGAACGGCACCTTGGCGGCCGGAGGCAGGGCTGGATAGTGCTTGTCTTCCACCGCCTGGGCGACCTCGTCGAGAAACATCGAGGTGATGGCTGAGGCCACCGGCACCATCAGGAACACCGACAGGAACAGCATGAAGAACAGCGAGCCGAATGACAGCAGGTCATCCAGCCAGGTAACCTCGCCCAGCACCGGCAGCGTGGCCTCAGGCCCAACCAGCCATTGGATCAGCATCAGGAACGCCGCATAGGCGGCAAACAGCAGCGCAATGCTGAGGCCGATGCCGAGGAACAGCACTTTGCGGAAGCGCGGATCCCCGGTCTGGCCGAGAGTCTTGAAAAAGGCGGTAAAGATCATTCGCTCATCCAGGTTGTGATCGCATCCAGATCCGGGCGCGGACGCTCGGGCGGGGCGGAGCTTTCGGTGGCGATGTGAATGATGCCGGCAATGCGCTCGTTTTCTGCCAAGTCGAAGGCGGCTTTGGCAAAGCCTGTATCATGGCTGGCCCAGCCGCTGAGCCAGTTGGCGCCCCAGCCTGCAGCCAGCGCCGCATTCAACAGCGCCAGACAGGCTGCGCCGGCGGAATAGGTTTGCTCCAGTGGAGGGATTTTAGGGCTGTCCTTCTGCACCTCGATCACCGCCACGGCCAATTGGCCCTGGTCGAACTGGCTGCGGCCCTTGGTGATATCTTCTGGGCTTTTGCCGAGCCGGACGCCGGCCTCTTCGGTCAGGGCAGCGAGCCGTGCCATGGCGGGCTGCTCCACCACGATGAAGCGCCAGGGCTCCAGCTTGCCGTGATCGGGGGTGCGGGCAGCGGCGGTCAGGATCGGCAGCAGTTCTTCGCGCGTAGGTGCAGGCGCGGCCAGTGTCTTGGCCGGGCGTGAGCGGCGTGACAGCAGAAAATCGAGTGCGGCGTCATTGCGTGCGGGCATATGTGAAACCTTTTTACATTCGTTGCTGGCAATTTGGCAGCCAGTGGTGTTTTTTCAAGAGCCGGCTGGCCTTGCGCGCCGCAATTGTGCTGCCGGTGCAGCACTGGGCGGGCTGGGTTTCGCTGCCCGGTTGATAGCGGTCGATAGCAGGTAAAGTCTATGGCTTTTACGCGGTGCACAGGGCATGTGTGGCTGCATGGGAAAGCCAAGGAAGAAAGACCTGCCGGATTTGAGCCATTTCTGTGTTCCGGGCATGGAGATCGCTGTGCGGGCAACACCCAAGGCAGCCCGCAATGCAATTGTGCAGGCAGAGGGCCGGCTGAAAGTCTCCGTCACCGCTGCGCCGGAGAATGGCAAAGCCACGGAAGCGGTCCGCCGGCTTCTGGCGAGCGCAATGGGCACAGCTGCGTCGAACCTGGAACTGCGCAGGGGAGCCGCCGCGCGGGACAAGCTGTTTGTCTTTACCGGACCGCCGTAGAGCTTATTCGCTGTCAGCAACCAGCCGGTAGACACCCTCGGGCAGGTCGAGCGCAGCAGCCAGATCCCGCACCTGCAGATGCGACAGGGTGATTTTCTGCACACTGTCGGTGCGCGGGTCGTATTGTTCGACCGTGACGCATTCGGCAAAGGAATTAATGGTCACATCCTCATTGAGCGGGGTGCCGTCCTCGTCAACCAGGGTGATAACCGTCGAGTCGAATTCATGTTCGATGGTAAACATGCCTTCAGCCTGCACTGCGGCCTGCCTGCTGGCAAGGCCTTGCAATCGCTAACTATCGTTCTGTTGCAGCGGCAATGTTCCGCTGCTGTGCAATTGCCAATCTCTGCGCTTGCACGGTAGAGTGGCGGGGAACTGCAAAAGGACCCGTCATGCGCCGTTTTCTGTGTCTGTTTGCCCTCGCGCTCGGCGCCTGTGACGTTGCGGTCGAACCCGCGCCGCAGTCTGTCCCCGTTGTCCAGACGCCCCGGGTGCAAGGGATGGCGCCTGCACAGGCGCGCCAGGCCTTTGCCACGGTCACCCGCCGCGTTGAACCGGTGGCGGAACAGGAGTGCCGCAGCCGCACCCAAGGTCTCAACTGTGATTTCCTGATCCGGATTGATCCGAACCCGAATGCGGCGCCAAACGCCTATCAGAGCCTCGACCGCTCCGGCCGGCCGGTCATCACCTTTACCCAGCGGATGCTGGGGCAGATTGCCAACCATGATGAGCTGGCCTTTGTGATGTCGCACGAGGCCGCCCACCACATCCGCGGCCATCTGGCCCGGCAGGCGCAGAATTCGGCGCTGGTCAGTGTGGGCGCGGGGCTGATCACGGCGCTGGCAGGCGGCAGCGCGGCCACGGTGTCTACCGCGCAGGATGTCGGCGGCTTTGTCGGCGCACGCACCTATTCCAAGGAGTTCGAACTGGAGGCGGATGAACTGGGCACCATCATCACCCACAAGTCCGGCTACCGGCCTAGCATCGGTGTGCGTTTCTTTAACCGGCTTCCGGACCCGGGCGACCGCTTCCTTGGCACCCATCCGGCCAATCCGGACCGGGTGCGGGTGGTGCAGTCCACCATTGACCGCCACGGGTTGAACTGAGCATGGCAGGCAACCGGACAGCCCCTGCGCTGGAAATGCTCGGCGTCATTCTGACAGACCGCGGCTCGAAATATGCAGTCACCGGGGCGAAGGTAACGTCGCGGGACGGGATCGACGCGGTGCTGGCGGAACTGAAGACCGACCGGTCATACGCCAAGGCCACCCACAACACCTGGGCGGCGATGCTGCCTACGGGCGGGCTCAAGGCGGATGATGGTGAGAGCGGGGCGGGCATGGTGATCCTGCGGATGATGGAACGGGAAGGCCTTAAGGACCACGTGATCATCGTCACCCGCTGGTACGGCGGCAAGAAGCTGGGCGGTGACCGGTTCCGGCGCGTCCAGGATGCAGTACGTGCGTATTTTGACCACCTGGACGGGAAAGTTGCATAAAAGATGTCCCGTTTGACCTGAGTCAAATTGGCCCGCGCCTTGCACAGGTAATCTGCACTCCAGATGAATGATTCCGGGGGAGCGCGCGATGACCCCCCAAGCCGATCTGAAGAAACACGCCGAACTGTTCGACCAGATGGCCACAACCGTTGGCCTGGATCTCGAGGAAGAGGCCGTGGACGGCACTCTGCGCTTTGACGAGATCGCAGAGGCTGTGCTGCGCTGCACCCGCTGCGGCGGCGTCGGAGCCTGCCGGAAATGGCTGGCGGAAGGGCCGCGGCCCGGGGCCGAAGCCCCTGATTTCTGCCGCAACCGCGATCTGCTTGCCTATTTGAACGAGCAGCACGGCTGAGCGCTTACCAGTCTAGGAGTTTTGACATGCAGCCATTGGGAGATCCCCTCCACCACCTGCGCCTGATGGCCCGGATGGGCCAGGCCGTGGGCGCTGATTTGTCCGGTGCCTTTGATTCCGGCGAGATCAGCCACGAGGATTGGGCAGGCATGATCACCCGTTGCCGGGGATGCGAAGCGCCTGAACGCTGCGAGGCATTCCTGAATGCGAACAGAACCGCCGAAGCCCCGATGCCCGGCTGCCGCAACGCGGATGCGCTGATGCAGCTGAAGGACCGCACCGCATGAAGGACATGGCAGCGGAGGCCGAAGGCCTGGGCAACATCTTCCGCCACCTGTGGCTGCTGCAGGCGGTGGCCAGGGCAGCGGGTGTCGACTTAATCCAGGAGATGCGTGCCGGCAGGCTCAGCGGACTGGAATACGCGCAAATGGTCACCCAGTGCCGCGGCGCGGGCTGCAGCAAGTCCTGCGCGCTGTGGTCCTCGGCCCGCCGCGGCGATGAACCGGCCGCGGTGCCGGAATTCTGTCCCAGCGCGAAGATCTTCAAACGGCTGATGGCCTGAACAGCGGGCCGCCGCTGCGCCGCTACAGCTTGGAGTGGCTGCCGTCGCAGCGCGGTTTGTTCTGCGAATGCTTGCAGCCGCAGAAGAACACCTTGCCATCCTTCTCAGCGGTGAATTTCACCGGCTCGAACCCGGTGCCCTTGTGCGAACCGTCGCAGAACGGCTGCTTGCCGGACTTGCCGCAGGCGCACCAGAAATAGGATTTCCCCTCCTTCACCTCGACGGGGAAGGGGGCTTTCTGGGCAATTTCCGGCGCACCGTTGTTGTCGCTTGGCATGGCTGCGGGCTCTCCCTGGCTTTACTGGTCTTTGTACTGGGCAAGGCGGCCCGCAATGAGCCGCCCGCAATTTTCACTTTAGCTTAATGACAAAGTGTTTCAGCACTTTTTCTTTGATTTCCCAGGTGCCGTTGAAATCCGCCTCGACCACAAAGGCATCGCCCGGCCCGACCTCATTGGGGCTGCCGCCCTCCGGCGTGATGACAATCCGCCCCTCGATCAGATGCACGAATTCCCAGGCCGCATAGGTGGCGTGATAGGTGCCGGGTGTCGCTTCCCACCAGCCGCTGATGATGCCGCCGTCCTCGGATGTGTACTCGATCCAGGTCTTCATCGAAGGCGCGCCGTCCAGTTTCTTCCAGCCTTCCAGGTCCTCCAGAATCGGCTCCGCCTGGCGGTCGGGCAGTTTGCTAAATGATGGTCTGGTCACGGTAATCTCCACTGTTGAGTTATGGTTTTCCTGGGGCAATGGCTTTCTTCATGGGAAACAAATATAACTCAAAGTGGCGCTTCTGTAACGTGCCTGCCGCCGGAGGAGCGGTTTGCCGCATATGGCCAGGTCCAAGGATGCCCGCCGGTTTGCCCATTGCGCCCCGCCGCCGCTGCCGCCAGAGTGCCGCGATGAAGTATTTTCTGACGCGATTGAAACTTCGCACCATCTGGAGCTGGGCCGGCTGCCGCGATGCCTGGGCAAACGAGCATTCCTTCCGCACCTGGGTCTGGGCCAACCTGGCCTCCGCCGCCCTGGCCCTATGGCTGCCGCTGGAGCCTGCCGAGCGCGCGCTGATCCTGGCGCTGGGTATTCTGGTGCTGGCGGCCGAGCTGCTGAACACCGCAATTGAGCGGACGGTGGATTACATTTCCAAGGACCACCACGAGCTGGCCCGCCGCGCCAAGGACGCAGGCAGCGCCGGTGTGGCGCTGACGGCGGTTGCGGCTGGGGTTGCGTGGGTTGTGGTGCTGGCGGGATTATAGATTGAAACTAATTCTCTACTAGACACTACTGTGTGCTATGCTTTCCACCATTAAAGCTTGACCCTTCCCCTGTCGTGCCCCCCTTTGCCAGCTCTGTTGTGTTCTTTCGAATTTCTTCTACAACTCTGGTGGCCATTTTTGAATGTGCTGCTTCCAAATCGGCCTCTGTCTTGTCTGCCTGCAGTTCGCCGATCGTCAATGCATCTCGGATTTCCCGAATCTCTTTGCCTTGAGTGGAATTTTTTGCAATTAGGATGGATCTCTTTATGGTGTTTAGCTCTGAGATTGCATGGTCATTCTTTCTATATTGCCGGAGTGTTACCCCGAATAGAAGGAGGAAGATTGAAATGGTTGCAATTCGGACGAATAGCTCGGAGAAGAATTTGAATAGGAAACCGGTAGTTACCTCGGCTTCAGGTCTCTTTCTGGAAGCATCTTCTGCCTCTTGGAGAGCTTTTACGGACTTTTCATATTGTTCTTGAGAATGACGGATCAGGTTTTGTTGCTTTGAAACTCTTTCCTCGTCCCATATGTTGCTGTTTTCCTCTAGGGAGTTGCTGTAAGAGGTTACTTTATTGAAAAAATACTCTGCCTCTGTACGACGAGTGTTTACAATGTCAAAACCCGTGCCAAGGTAATCGGTGTTATTAACGGTGGTGGAAATTGCTTGTGTGGTGGCAAAAATAGAGAATACTGCAGTTATTGTGCATAGTGCTCCATTTATCATTCTTTGATTTTTAGCCGATTGAATTTCTGATTGTATCGCGGTTATCGATTTATCACCCTCCTCTTCTTCTTCACTTCCTGAATTTATAGTGGCGGAAAATACCGCTGTGAGAAGTACGCACAACGAGGTGAAAATGACCCAAGTGGTTTCTGTTCCGATATCGAGGTTTTCGTATGCGTAGCGCGCAGAAAAATATGCGGACGCACCTCCAAAAACGGGAAAGAGGATAGCCAGAAGTAGCGGCTTGAAAAAAGGGGAGATGCTTTTCATTTTAACTAGCCTTTTCGAAATCGCCCCCACAAGTCATACTCCCCCGCTTCATCAACTTCAACGGTCACCAGATCACCCGCCTGCAACCCGTCCGTTCCCTCATCAATGAACAGGTTGCCGTCGATCTCCGGCGCGTCGGCCTTGGTGCGGCAGGTAGCGATGCCGTCCTCATCAATGTCGTCCACGATAACCTGCAGGGTCTGGCCGACCTTGGCCTCCAGCTTGGCCTCGGAGATTGCCTGGGCCTTCTCCATGAACCGCTCCCAGCGCTCCTGCTTGATCTCTTCCGGCACGTGGTCCGGCAGATCGTTTGACCGCGCGCCGTCGACGTTTTCGTATTTGAAGCAGCCAACCCGGTCCAGCTGCGCCTCGTCCATCCAGTCCAAGAGGTGCTGGAACTCGGCCTCCGTCTCGCCGGGATAGCCGACAATGAAGGTGGAGCGCAGGGTGATATCCG
This sequence comes from Leisingera sp., assembly GCA_040830225.1. Classification (GTDB taxonomy): domain Bacteria; phylum Pseudomonadota; class Alphaproteobacteria; order Rhodobacterales; family Rhodobacteraceae; genus Leisingera. The sequence goes on along the minus strand of JBFOLS010000703.1, from coordinate 5,184 downwards.
GGCAGGTGTCGCGCCAGGCGTTGATTTCGTCCAGCGTTTTGGCGGCGGCTGCGGGGCGGGCCATGCGCTTCAGCACATCCGGGTGGGCGTGCTGGAAGGGGATGTCCAGATAAGGCAGCAGCGCGTTGTCCGGGTCCGCCATCAGCGGGATCAGCTCGCGCACATGCGGGTAGGGGTAGACATAGTGCAGCCGCACCCAGAGGTCCTCGGCCGGGGCCAGCTTGCCCAACTCGCGGGAGAGGTCGAGGATATGGCTGCGCACTTCCTCTCCCTTCCAGGGATGCGCGGAGTACTTGCGGTCCAGACCATAGGCAGAGGTGTCCTGGCTGATCACCAGCAGTTCGCGCACGCCGGCCTCCACCAGCTTCTCCGCCTCGCGCAGCACCGCATGGACGGGGCGGGAGGCCAATTTGCCGCGCATGTCCGGGATGATGCAGAACTTGCACTTATGGTTGCAGCCCTCGGAAATCTTCAGATAGCTGAAATGCCGCGGGGTGAGCTTGACGCCCGCCGCGGGCAGCAGGTCCACATAAGGGTTGGGGCTGGGCGGCACTGCGGAGTGCACTGCGTCCAGCACCTGCTCGTACTGATGCGGGCCGGTGACCGCGTGGATACGCGGGTGATGCTCGCGGATGTAATCCGGCTCGGCGCCCAGGCAGCCGGTCACGATCACCTTGCCGTTTTCCTTCAGCGCCTCGCCGATCGCCTCAAGGCTTTCTGCCTTGGCGCTGTCGAGGAAGCCGCAGGTGTTGACGATGACCGCGTCGGCCCCGGCGTAGTCGGGCGAGATCCCGTAGCCTTCCGCGCGCAGCCGGGTCAGGATCCGCTCGCTGTCCACCAGCGCCTTGGGGCAGCCGAGCGAGACCATGCCAAGGGTCGGCTGGTCGTCACGGGGCGCCTCGCGGAACTGCGGTTCCGGAGCAAGGTCGGGGCGGAGGCTGGGCGGGTTGCTGGACGGGGTACTGGTCATGCGCGCGCATATAGCGGCTGCGGGGGCGTTTGGGAATGGAGGATTTTGCAAGTCGGCCCTGCCGGCAGCGCCCGGGCTTCTGCTGCTGGCGGCTGCTTTGCGGGCAGGCGCAGGACACGCTCAGCCCGAGCCCGCTCCGGTCCCGTTGGCAGAAGGAGATCACGCTATAGGGGAATAATTGTCACAGTGAAGCAATCAAAAAAGGCCGTGCTTGACCGGTTTTTCGGCTTGTGGAATTTTCCCGCGAAAATTGAGGGACACCTGATGAAAAAACTCTTTTGCCTGCTTTCGCTGACCGCACTGGCCGGCTGTGTTGAACCGCCGCTGCAGGTCGAATCCGAACCGGCCTCCTTTGCCTTCCTTGCAGGTGCTCCGAAGGACCGCCTGGGCAGCGGCACCACCAAGACCACGATCCGCGCCTACCAGAAGGTCGTCAGCAGTGACGGAGAGACCTCCAACAAGGAGATCAAAGGCGCCAAATGCACTCTGACCTCGGACCACCTGCGGGCAGAAGTTGTTACACCTCAGATGGTTGTGCTGCCGAAATACGATCAGGACCCGAATCTGAAAGAGCGCGGCGTTCCGCCGTCGGTCCTGATCTCCTGCACCGCGGGCGAGCGCAAGGGGTCCACTCTGCTGACGGCGAAGCCCGGACAGATCATTTCCGGTTCCGGCAACCTCATCGCCGACCTGATCCTGATCACCGGCTCGGCAATTGCCGCAACGACGGCTGACTGGCGTTATGCGGAAGCCGCTGCGGTGAACGTGGAATGATTTGGAAGAAACTGATTCCGGTTTTTGCACTTACTGCTTGTGTGAAGCCGTCGCTTCCAGTTGATGACACCTACACCGCCAGCCGTCGGGCAACCGTCGGCAACGAGTTCGAAAGCTACTCAACCCTGGTCAGAAGTTTTGCCAAGGGCGAGGACGGCGAAAGGGTCGAATTTGCCGGCGCGGTTTGTTCCGCGTCGAATGCTCTGGTTTCGGTGAAAAGCGTGACAACCCCGGCGCTGGTTGAAATGCCGATGTACCTGCAGGCGGACCGGTTCAAGAACCAGGGCAAGCCGCCGGCACTGAATTGGCGTTGCTCCTACCAGGGCAAGGTCGTGAAGCTGACAACCGAGGCGGCCTCGGGCCGGGGCAATACCGTGGTGTACGGCACTTCGACCTACAATGCCTCCACCGGCACCTATTCCCAGCCCACGACCTATCAGCTTACCAGCCGGCTGAGCTCGACACTGCCCTGGGGCTACCCGCATATCGAACTGGACTTCTGAGGCGCCTTCCAGCGCCTTGAGGCTGCAAAATCGCCTGCTCCCCGGAACCGCCTGCAGAATGGCAAGGCACCTTCGGGGAGCAGGCTGTACGGGATATGGTGCGCGCCGGCCCCATGACGCCTCGCATCCCTCTTCTCCCATATTTCATTGAAACCTGATGCAGGCGGGTCAGAAGTCGCAGAACCCGCGCACCCGTGCATTGCGTATGGCTGCTCAGGTCTTAAACTGCTGGAAAAGACCCTCGGTGGAACAGGGGGACAAGACATGAGGAGTGGGCTGATGAAGCTGATCATCCGGATCCTGTCGGCGCTGGTGCTGACGGTTGTGCTGCTGGCGGGGCTTGTTTTGGTTCTGCCGGGCGAGAAGATTGCGCAATTGGCTGCCGACCAGCTGGAGACGCAAACCGGGCGCAAGCTGGAAATCGGCGGCAAGGCGCGTATCACCTTCTGGCCCACCTTGGGGGTTAAGGCCGATGCAGTGACCCTCGCCAATGCGGAATGGGCAGGGCCCGAGCCGATGCTCAGGGCCGAGCGGCTGACCATCGGGGTGGCGGCGGCGGACCTGCTGCAGGGCAATGTGCGTGTCACCGAGATCTCGGCCATCCTGCCGCATCTGAACCTGGCCACCCGCGAGGATGGCACCGGCAATTGGGTCTTTGGCGGCGGCGCTGCAGAACCGGCCGGCAGCGCCGCCGCAAGCGGCGGCACACCGCCGCTTCGAATCGAGGCGGTGGAATTGACCGGTGCTTCGCTGCGCTACGAGGCGCATGGCAAGGCGCCGGTGGAAATGAACAACATCGATCTCAGCCTGCTGTGGCCTGATCCGGCCGGCACGGTGAGCGCCAAGGCCACCCTGCGCCCGGCCGGAGAGCCTGTGGAGATCGAAGCTGAAATCGGTACCTTTGCGGCCTTTCTTGGCGGCGAAGTCTCCTCGATCGGGGCAACGGTAACGGCGCCGGGCGGCAAGGGCCGGTTCGACGGTCATGCCGACCTCACCGGCGAAGCCAGCGGGCGGCTGACTTTCGGGGCTGAGAATGCCTTGCAAACTGGTGTGGCGCTGGGGGTGTTCCTGCCGGATGCCCTGGCGCAGAAAGCGGTGTTTGCCGCCGACATGACCTATACCAGGGACGGGCGGCTGTCGTTGCGGGACCTGTCGGCGGATCTGGGGCCAAACCGGCTGACCGGCGCCGCGGACGTGGTATTCAAGGACCGGCCCAAGATCACGGCGCAACTGCAGGGCGGAGCCTTGGATTTCTCAGCTTTGCCGGGCGGGCCGGGCGGCTCTGGCGGCGGCAGCGCAGCGGCGCCGGGGTGGTCCAGAGAGGCCATTGATGCCTCGGCACTGGGGCTGGCGGATGCCGCAGTGGACCTGTCCTTTGCCAGTCTCGACACGGGCGGCATAAAACTGGGCTCGAGCAAGCTGAACCTGTCGATTGAGCGGTCCCGGGCAGTGGTGAAGTTCCTGCCCGCCGCCATGTTCGGCGGGCAGATGCAGGGGCAGGTGGTGGCCAACAACCGGAACGGCCTGTCAGTGGGGGGCAAGCTGACCTTCAGCGGCATCCGCCTGGAGCGCGCGCTTGGGGAGACTGCAGGCTATAGCCGTCTCAATGGCGAGGCGCTGGGAGAGCTGGAGTTTCTCGGGTCCGGCAATTCGGTGGATGCAATCATGCGGTCGCTTAGCGGCAAAGGCTGGCTGGAGGCGGGCAAGGGCTTCTTCACCGGGTTCGACCTCGAACAGCTGATGCGCACGGGCGGCAATGGCGGCAGCACGGTGTTCGATCAGCTGACCGCCAGCTACACCATCGAGGGCGGCAACCTGCGCAATGAGGATCTTCTGGTGCTGCTCAAAGGCTTCCGGGCGGACGGCAAGGGCCGGATCGGCCTCGGTGCACGTGACCTGGATTATCTGTTCACGCCTCAGTTGGTGCGTGCAGGCAGCGACCAGGTATTGACCATCCCGGTGCGGATCACCGGTCCCTGGGCAGATCCGGACATCCGCCCGGACCTCGGCCAGGCACTGCAGACCAGGATCGACGAAGTCGAGCAGGAGGCGAAGGACCGGGTGCGCCAGAAACTCAGCGAAGAACTGAACCTGGAAACGGAAATCACGCCCGAGCAGGACATTAACGATGTTCTGAGAGAGCGGATCGAACAGGAAGCCCGGGACCAGCTGCTGCGCCTGCTCGGGGGCGACTAACGGACCCAAGCCGGAAGCCGGGTCAAGGAGGGCCAAAGGCACCCGGGCAAAGCCCGGCCTGTCCTTGACGCGGCTTCCGGCGTCTTACACTCGAATTTGCGCTTCTAAGGGCAGACCTGCCCTTAGATCGCTTCTCAGCAAAGGAAAACGCCCGCCGAAGGCGGGCGCCGGCCGCCTGCGTCAGCAGGCGAAATCCCTCATGCAGCCGCCTGCGCCAGCAGGCGACCGCTTACTTGATCAAGCAAGTCAGATGGTCTGATCATAGTCGCCCACCAAAGGCTCGGTGCGGATCACTGCGTCGATGTCCGCAAAGATCGCCCGCATCTCAGCCTCGCTTTCCGAGCTTTCGCAGACCACCACCAGGTTCGGGGTATTCGACGAGGCGCGCACCAGCCCCCAGGAACCGTTGTCCAGGATCACCCGGGCGCCGTTCACGGTCACGACTTCCTTGATCGCGCGGCCGGCAAAGCTGTCGCCCGCTTCATGCTTGGCCACCAGCTTTTCAACCAGCCGCTCCAGGACAGTGTATTTCTCGGTGTCGGCGCAATAGGGGGACATGGTCGGGGTGGACCAGGTTTTGGGCAGCGCTTTGCGCAGGTCGGACATCGACTGGCCCGGGTTGCGGTCCAGCATCTTGCAGACTTCAACCGCCACCCGCATGCCGCAGTCATAGCCGCGGCCGACGGGCTCGGCCAGGAAGTAGTGGCCGGATTTCTCAAACCCTGCCAGCGCGCCGATTTC
>JBFOLS010000702.1:0-3139 GCA_040830225.1 Leisingera sp. | reverse complement strand
CTGGCACGCAGCAGGCGGCTTCCACGCGTTAAACGCCGACCCCAACATCGCCTCGCTGCAGGCCTATACCATCGACCTCCTGTCCGAGATCGAAAAGGAATCCGGCCAGTCCGTCGGCATGCATATGACCGGCGGCATGACTCTGGCAGGCACGCCGGACCGCTGGGAGTGGCTGCAGTCGGCCTACCGCACCTTCCAATCGATCGGCATCGACGACTGCCGCCTGATCACCCCGCAAGAAGCGGGAGAGCTTTGCCCGATCATGTCAACCGAGGGCATCATCGGCGGCATGTGGGCCGACCGCGAAGGCTATGTCGACACCACCGGCACCGTCCACGCCTATGCCGGCGCAGCCAAGAAGCGCGGCGCCGAAGTCATTGAGAACAACCGGGTGCTGGAGCTGCACCAGGTCGACGATGGCTGGCAGATCGTCACCGAAAAGGGCACCATCCATGCTGAACATGTGGTCAATGCCGCAGGCCTCTGGGCCAAGCAGGTTGGCCGCATGGCGGGCATTGAACTGCCGGTTTCGCCGCTCAATCACCACTATCTGATTTCCGACACCATCCCTGAGCTGGAGAAGCTCGATTTCGAGGTGCCGATGACCGTCGATCTCGAAGGCTTCACCTATATGCGCCAGGATCAGAAAGGCATCCTTCTGGGCATCTACGAGATCGACCACGAGCATTGGATGATGGACGGGGCGCCATGGGAGTATGGCTTCGAGCTGCAACAGGAAGACCCCGACCGCATCGAAAGAGAGCTGACCTTAGGCTTCGAACGCTATCCCGCTCTGCAGACGACCGGTGTGAAGACCTGGGTCAACGGCGCCTTCACCTTTGCGCCGGACGGCAACCCGCTGGTCGGCCCGGTGCGCGGCAAACCCGGCTACTGGTGCGCCTGCGGAGTTATGGCCGGTTTCCTCCAGGGCGGCGGTGTCGGCAAATCGCTGGCCGAATGGATGATCCACGGCGAGCCGGAAGCGGATGTCTTTGGCATGGATGTGGCCCGGTTCGGCGACTACGCCCAGAACAAGCGGTTCATCAAGGAAACCACCGGCCAGTTCTACACCCGCCGCTTTGTGATGACCTATCCGAACGAGCAGCTGCCCGCAGGCCGCCCGCTGAAAAAGGCGCCTGCCTACTCGGACATGACCAGCGCAGGCTGCCGCTGGGGGGCCAGCTACGGGCTGGAAATACCGCTATATTTTGCTCCGTCGGAAGATTTCACCGAAACCCCAACCCTGAAGCGTTCCAACGCCTTTGAAATAGTCGCAGATGAATGCAAGGCGGTGCGCGAGGCCGTGGGGCTTCTGGACATCTCCGCCTTCTCCCGGTTCGAAGTTTCGGGCGTCGGCGCCGAAGCCTGGCTGGATCGCATCATGGCCTCGAAACTGCCTAAACCGGGCCGCGCCAAACTCGCTCCTATGCTGTCGCCCGAGGGGCGCCTCAAGGGCGATCTCACCGTGTTCAACTGGGGCGACGGCACCTGGTGGATCATGGGCAGCTACTACCTGCGCGAATGGCACATGCGCTGGTTCCAGGATCATATGAGCGACGGCGTCGAAGTACGTGACTTGACCGATGCTGTCACCGGCTTCAGCCTCTCCGGCCCGAACAGCCGCAAAGTCTTGGAAAAGCTGACAGACGGCCCCATCGCCGAAGTGCCATTCATGGGCTGCACCACGCTCGACATCGGTATGCTGCGGGTCAAGATCGGCCGCCTCTCAGTCGCAGGTGAGCTGGGCTATGAACTCCACTGCTCCGCTGCCGAACACATCACCCTGCGCGAAACCCTGCTGGAGGCAGGCGCGGCACTTGGCATCCGCGAATACGGCTTCAACGCCCTGCTAAGCCTGCGGCTGGAAAAAAGCTTCGGCATCTGGAGTGCCGAGTTCACCCAAGGGTATACTGCTGCGCAAACCGGCATGGACCGCTGGATCGACTGGGACAAGGATTTCATCGGCCGCGAAGCAGCCCTGAAAGAGCGCGATGCAGGCGGCCCGGCACAGATCGTTGTGCCAATCGAGGTCGATGCAACAGACGCCGACGCCAGCGGCTATGAACCAGTCTGGCAGGGGGAGAAGCGCGTCGGCTTTGTCACCTCCGGCGGCTTTGGCCACACGGCAGGCAAGTCGCTCGCCATGGCGATGGTGGACCGCGATGCGGCCACGGAAGGGTCGGAGCTGACGGTGCATATCGTTGGCCAGGAGCGTCCCGCCCGCGTGATTGCCGCCTCGCCCTACGATCCTGCGGGCAAGGCAATGCGGGGCTGATCCGGTGACGCTCCTTCAGCAATTCAATGCGCTTACCAGCCCGGAATTCAGGGAGAACCCCTATCCGGTGCTGGCCCGCATGCGCGAGGAGCATCCCGTCTATCACCTGTCGCCTGGCCTCACCGAAAGCTGGCATGTGTTCCGCTACGAGGACGTGCGCCAGGTGCTGCTTACGCCCGGTTTATTCTCCTCTGACCGCAGCCTACAGGACGGCGGCGAACTGGCGGAGGCTAATCTCAGTTTCCTGTTCAACAACATGATTTCCGCAGGCGGGGACAAGCACCGCCGCCTGCGGATGATCGCCAACCGGGCCTTCATGGCCAAGGCCATCGAAGCCCTGCGACCGGCGGTGCAAAAGGTGGTGGACCAGCGGATGGACACCGCTCTTCAGGACGGCGAATTCGATCTGGTCGAGGATTTCGCCGCCCATGTGACCGTTGCCATGATCTGCGAAGTTCTGGGCCTGCCGCCGGAAGACATGGAGCAGATCCGGAAATGGACTGCCGTCTTAGGCGACAACTCCGGTGCGGTCACTTGGCTGCCGGAATTCGACCCTGCCCTGGCTGAGCGCGGACGCAAGGCGGGCGAGGAAATGACCACCTATTTCAGCGATTTCCTGTCCCGTCCGGATTGGGGCGGCGAGGCGCTGTTCTCCGCCTTCCGCAACGCGGGCCCCGAGGGTGAACAACTGTCCGAGGCAGAGCTCTTGTCGATGGCCATGCTGCTCCTGCTGGCGGGCAACGAGACCACAACCAACCTGATCACCAACTTCGTGCGGCTGCTGGACGCATTCCCGGACCAGGCCGCACAGCTGCGCGCGGACCTCACCTTGACGGATGGCGCCGTGGAGGAAACCCTGCGGAT
>JBFOLS010000701.1:0-2578 GCA_040830225.1 Leisingera sp. | reverse complement strand
TACCAGATCGCCGAATACAAGGGCATCGTGGTGGGCGAGGCGATCATGGGCGCCAATGTGGTGCGGGATGTCTTTGCTTCGATCACCGACATCGTCGGCGGCCGCTCCGGGGCTTATGAAAGCAAACTGCAGGATGCGCGGGAAACCGCGCTGGCAGAGCTGGAAGACCGTGCCCGCGCCAAGGGCGCCAATGCCGTGGTTGGTGTCGATCTGGATTACGAAGTGGTCGGGCAGTCCATGCTGATGGTCTCGGCCAGCGGCACCGCAGTGGTGCTCGGTTAAGAATGAAACGGCCCTTCGGGGGTCATGGGAATATCGCGGGCTGCATGCCTGCACGGAATGTGAGACGAGGAAGAAAATGCTCGAAATCAAGAACCTGCAAGTCAAGCTTGAAGATGAAGACAAGCAGATCCTGAAAGGTCTGGACCTCAAGGTCGAGGCTGGCAAGGTGCATGCCATCATGGGACCGAACGGCTCGGGCAAATCTACCCTGTCTTATGTGCTGTCCGGCCGTGACGGCTATGAGGTGACCGAAGGAACTGCAACGCTTGAAGGCGAAGACATCCTGGAGCTGGAACCGGAAGAGCGCGCCGCTGCGGGCATGTTCCTGGCGTTCCAGTACCCGGTTGAAATCCCCGGTGTTGGCAACATGACTTTCTTGCGCACCGCGGTGAACGCACAGCGCAAGGCGCGCGGCGAAGAGGAGCTTTCGGCATCCGACTTCCTCAAGGAAGTACGCGCCAAGGCGAAAACCCTGAAGATCGACGCCGACATGCTGAAGCGCCCGGTCAACGTCGGCTTCTCCGGCGGTGAGAAGAAGCGCAACGAAATCCTGCAGATGGCGATGCTGGAGCCGAGGCTGTGCATCCTGGACGAGACCGACTCCGGCCTCGACGTCGACGCGATGAAACTGGTGGCTGAAGGCGTCAACGCCCTGCGCGACGAAGGCCGGGGATTCCTGGTGATTACCCACTACCAGCGCTTGCTGGACCACATCAAGCCGGACGTGGTGCATATCCTGGCGGGCGGCCGCATCGTCAAGACCGGCGGCCCCGAACTGGCATTGGAAGTGGAAAACAACGGCTACGCTGGAATCCTGGCCGAGGTGGACGCGTAATGGCACTGGCTGAAGCAAAGCAAACTGCAACCGAGGCGCGGCTGACCGGCATGGCGCTGCCCGAGGGCGGCTGCCTCAAAGGAGCCCGCCAGGCTGCGTTGTCGCGGGTACAGACCATGGGGCTGCCCAGCCGCCGCGATGAGTATTGGAAATACACCCGCCCCGATACGCTGGTTCAGGCCGAAGCCCCCAAGGCTGCTGTTTTTGACGCGGACGAAGCACCGATGTTCAACGCTTTTGACCGCCTGAACATCGTGTTTGTGGACGGAGTTTTTGATCCGGAGGCTTCGGACGATCTCGCACTTGACGGGGTCACCATCGACCGGCTGGAAGATATCTGCTGCAAGGATATCCATTGGGCCAAAGATTTGTATGGTGTTCTTGAGGCGCGTGGCCAATCTCCGGTTGAGCGCCCGCTCGCGGCGCTGAACACTGCGTTCGCCTCCGACGGTGTGGCAATCCGTGTTACCGGCAAGGCTGCGAAGCCAATCAATTTTACCTATGTGCATTCGGATGAAAATTCCGACGCGATCCTGCATCATGTGATCCGTGTGGAATCCGGCGCCGAGGTGACCATCCTCGAAAACGGGCCGGCGGCGTCGCGCTTCAACAAATGCATGGAGATTGACGTTGCAGACGGCGGCAAGCTGCATTTGGTGCGGGCGCAAGGCCGCGACCATGAACGCCGCGCGGCCACCCATCTGTTCGCCCGTCTTGGCACTGAGTCGGTGTTCAAATCTTTTACCCTGACTGTGAATGGCCTGCTGACCCGCAACGAGGCGGTGATCGAACTGACTGGCGATGATGCGGTGGCCCACATTGCAGGTGCCTGCGTCGGCGACGGCGACTTTCACCACGACGACACCGTCTTCATCACCCACGATGCGGTGAACTGTGAGAGCCGCCAGGTCTTCAAAAAGGTTCTGCGCAATGGCGCAACCGGTGTGTTTCAGGGCAAGATCCTAGTGAAGGAAGGGGCGCAAAAGACTGACGGGTATCAGATTTCCCAGTCTCTGCTTCTTGATGACGACAGCCAGTTTCTGGCCAAACCGGAACTGGAAATTTATGCGGATGACGTTGCCTGTTCGCATGGCTCCACTTCAGGTGCGATCGACGAGGAAGGTTTGTTCTACCTTCGCTCGCGGGGCGTTCCTCTTGCCGAAGCCACCGACCTGATGACCTTGGCCTTCCTGGCTGAAGCGGTGGAAGAGATCGAGGATGCAGAGATCGCTGCAGACATCGTCTCCCGCCTCGAAGGCTGGCTGGCCCGGCGCCGCTGATGTCCGTCACAACGGATATCCCGGCAACCTACAAGGGGCCGCGCAAAGTGTTTGCGCGGCTTCTGGGTATGGGCGCCCGCGAAGACCGGCTGCTGATTTTCCTGATCAGCGGCTGCGTTTTGACCTTTGTAGCGCAAATGCCGTCTCTGGCACGTAAGGCGCATCTGACTGGCCAGGAGCT
>JBFOLS010000700.1:0-2373 GCA_040830225.1 Leisingera sp. | reverse complement strand
GGTCATGGCCGCCAGCACCGGTGCGGCGGATTTGCAAAACGAGCACCAGGACGCCCCGATGAAGATCACACCAACGCCGGGATATTCCGAGGCTCCGGCCAAAGACGGTGCCGTCGCTGCAGTGAGGCTGGACAGAAGGAAGGTGCGCCGGTTCATTGACCCAGCTCCCCGAACGCATCCTGCGCCTGGCTGTCTGCCGATGGGAACCGGTCTTCATAGAAATCCTGCAGATCTTCAGAAACGGGAATCTGGATATCGCTCATGATGTCGCCAAAGACAGGCGACAGATCCATTGCTTCAATGTCCACGTTTCCGAAATCTTCGATGGTGACATAGCCGCAGTTCGCTGCGCCAGCCGTGCCCCATTCCTGGCCAACCTGCTTCTTGAACTCCTCGACAAAAACCCGGCCGAACTTCGAGTTGTAGGTGCAGTAGTGGTGGCGCCTTTTGACACAGGCACCCAAAACCTTGGCCTGGCATGTAGCCCCTACATAATGCGTTGCCCCGGCAGTTCGTTTGTCCCGCAGTATTCCGGCAGATTCCGGGCAGGTGCCGCCAAAGAGCCCACCGGTCGAACAGCAGTTTCGTCCCGGCGCCTTGCTGCAGGTCATTGTCACGCCCTGGAAGAAGCGCACATCATTGGGATCGGTGGCAGCCTGCTCCCGGTATTCTTTCTGCATCTGCGCCAGCACATTCAGCCAGGCCGCAGACCTGCCAAAGTCATCAGAGGTTTCCTGTTCGACCCCGATGCAATTGTCACCAACACAGACGTTGATCGGCTCGCAGCTGGTTTCCAGATCCCCGGAAGAGACGCCGCAGCGGTAGTGGTACTCACGGTTCGTGCAGACCCCATCGCGTTCCGCAAGACAGGTATTGCCCTGCAGGATACAGGTCGGATCGCTTTCCAGCGGCCCGCAATTGGTTTCGCCCTCTCCAACAGACAGGCAGCTGTAGGTGCGTTTCCGTTTCCACCAGCTTCTGGAGAAGTTCTTGCGGTTGATGTCGCGGATCTCTGCCCCTTCAACAGTGACCGTATCGGCCAGCTCGCACTCTTCATTGCCTTCATAGGCTCCGCACTGATTGATGATTTCCTCTTGTGTTGGACCAAATTCGGTTTTGATGAGGCGGGCGGGGCTCATGTCTCCGTCTTCATTCAGGCAGGAAAAGGTGAGACGCCACTGACGGCATTCCCCGTTGCGGTAATCGACGCAGCGGCGGTTTGTCCTGGTGCATTTCGTGCTTCTTCGCGGGGAAACACATTCATCAAGTGGAGCGCTGTCTCGGCAGGAACGTGTTCCTGCCTCACGGGAACAATAACTGGTGAGCCGGATGCCGCCAGTGGATGCAGTGTCTGTTTCCACACAGCTGTATTCGGCTTCCTCGCAAGTGACTTCGGCCGAGGCGGGGGCAGCCCAGAACAGGAGAGCAAAGAGGAGAAGGATCAGGCGGTTCATTCGCAGACCTCCTCTCCGATGTTTCTGAAGCTGTCACAGCAAGCGCCATCGAACTTGATGGTGATCTTGGCGCTGCCGCCGTTAGAGGTGCCGCCGGCGAAGACAACGCGGGCAGTAAAGTCGGTTTTTCGGAAGCGCTGGCCCTGGTCCGGGCGGGACCGGGGATAGGTGTTCAGGCTGAGGAACCGAAGCACATCTTTCGAGATGGACTCGCTCCGGGTAAGCACCTGCATCTGATGGCACAGTTCATGTACCAGCGGCTGGCACTCGTACCACAGCAGGATCTTATCGTTGCCACGTGTGATCAGCTTGTAGACTTTTGCCCGCCAGGAAGTAGGGCCTTCCGGCATATCCCAGCCGCTTTCGAGAACCGGAGTTCCGGATGCCGCAGGTTGCAGGGCGTCACCACCGGCAGGAGTCTTGATGAGGGCTGCCAAAGGCACCACCCCCCCGCCCCCATAGGGCGGACCCGAAAAGCACCTGTAAATTTGATTCTGATTGAAGCTGGGAGGCCCCAGTTTCACCATGGGGACAAGCAAGCCGTCTCTGCCATTGGCCGGGCAGGCATTGCCGGGGCCATTCAGGAAGCGGCCGGTTCGGGTACGGGAGAACGTGCCAACAACTGTGTTCCCGGCCAAGATCTGCAGAACACCATTGGCCTCAACGTGCTCCATGATAACTTCATCCGGAGCAAAACGGTCTGAGACCTCTATGGAAAACCTATGCTTTTTCAGATGGCTGCTGCCATCGCTCGCGGTTGGCGAAGCGGCCGGGAAGCTGATTGTCGCGGTTTTTCCGCTCCAGGTAACATCACCGCCGGTAATCCGGACTTTACTGCGAATGCAGGCAGCCCGGTTCGAGTTGACCCTGCACTCATATTCATTGGTCTTTTCGCAGACCTGCACGAAACTCATAGCTC
>JBFOLS010000699.1:0-2893 GCA_040830225.1 Leisingera sp. | reverse complement strand
AGCCGCGTCACCCCGGCCTCGCAGCAGGCAATCAGCGCATAGATGTCGCCTTCATTGGCAATCGGCTCCCGGCTGTTGGCGCGGATGATGTCCATCAGCAGCGCATTCGGCTCGCCATCCTCGACCAGCTTGCAGGGAGGGATCAGCAGCCCCTCGTCATAGATGTCGGAGCCTTCCGGCCCCATGCCAAGGCCGCCCAGATCCACCAGATGCGAGGTGCAGGAAGTAAAGCCGACCACCTTGCCGTCCTTGAACGCGGGCATCATCAGCAGGAAGTCGTTCAGATGCCCCGAGGCCAGCCAGGGATCGTTGGTCATATAGATATCGCCGGGCTTCATGTTCTGCACCGGGAAGCGCTCGCGCAGGTGCATCACGGCTTCAGCCATGGTGTTGATGTGACCGGGCGTGCCGGTCACGGCCTGGGCCAGCATCCGGCCCTGCACGTCGAAGATGCCAGCGGAGATATCGCCGCATTCGCGCACGATGGGGCTAAACGCGGCGCGGATCAGGGTTTGCCCCTGCTCCTCGACCACAGCCAGCAGGCGGTTCCACATGACTTGAAGGCGGGCGGGGGAAAGATCGGCAGCCATTATGCGTCTCCTTTCTGGTCGTCTTTCTGATCCTGGATCAGGACGAGGTTACCAATTGTATCCACATGGGCAGAGAAATCCGCCGACACCAGCGTGGTGGTTTGCGGTTCGGTGATCAGCGCCGGGCCGCAAACGCGGTCGCCGGGGTTCAGGCTGTCTCGCGGCACAAACGCCGCCTGCTTCGTTGTGCCGTCCACGTCGCAGGTGACCGGGCGGAAGGATTCGGCCCAGATGTTCTTCAGTTCCGGCGTCTCCGGCACTGCGGTGACTGCAGCATCCGGCGTTGCCACCCGGACGGCCCAGTTCAGGATTTCGATCTTCATCCCCGGCACGGGACGGGAGAACTGCTTGGCGTATTCGGTTTCAAAGGCCGCGGTCAGGGGACCGAGGTCCTCCGCCGTCAAGGCGCGGTCCGGCAGGGTGATCTCAATCTCATGCCCCTGCCCGTTGTAGCGCATGAATGCGGTGCGCTGGACTTCGGTCGGGGCATCGCCCGCACCCTGTGCCACCACCGATTTCGCTTCATCAATCATCTGGGTGAACAGGCCGTTGATGCTGCCCATATCCATGGTTTCCAGCAGTGAATAGCGCGAGCGCACGATCTCGAACGAGACCGGCGCAAACAGGAAGCCCACGGCCGAACCCACGCCCGGATTCGGCGGAATCACGATGCGCGACACCCCGGCAGAGCGCGCCACCCGGCTTGCGTGCAGCGGGCCGTTGCCGCCAAAGGCGATCATGGTGCGCGGCCCCAGATCCTTGCCGGATTCCACCGCATGCATCCGGCCGGCGCTGGCCATGCTCTCATCAACGATGCAGCTAACGCCGTCGGCGGAGCCAACCCCGTCTAGCTCCAGCTTGCTGCCGATCACCCGCGCCAAAGCCTCTTTTGAGGCTTCCGGGTCGATCTTGATATGCCCCTCGGCAAAGGTATCCGGCACGATGTAGCCCAGCGTGATGTCGCTGTCGGTCACCGTCGGCTCAGTGCCGCCGCGGCCAAAGGCCACCGGGCCGGGCTCAGAGCCCGCAGACTTCGGCCCAACTGTCAGCCGCCCCAGCCGGTCTACCCCGGCGATGGAGCCGCCACCGGCACCAATCTCGATCATCTCGATCACCGGGATGCGCACGGGCATGCCCGAGCCTTTGATAAACCGCGCCGCGCGGGCGATTTCGAACTGGCGCGAAGTTTGCGGGCGGGCGTTGTCAATCAAGCACAGCTTGGCGGTAGTGCCGCCCACGTCAAAGGACAGGACCTCGTCCAGGCCGGCGCGGGCCGCAATGTGCGCGGCCAGGATGGCGCCGCCGGCGGGGCCGGATTCCACCAGCCGGATTGGGAAACGCGCCGCGGTCTGAATGGTGCACATGCCGCCGCCCGCAGTCATCATCAGGATCGGGCAAGTTACGCCTTCTGCTGTGAAACGTTCAGCAAAACGCGCCAGATAGGTCTCCATCAGCGGCTGGATATAGGCGTTGGCCACGGTGGTGCAGAGCCGGTCGAATTCCCGCGCCTCGGGGCTGACTTCAGAAGAAATAGATACCGTCAGGCCGGGCCGCCGTTCGGCCAGGGTATCGCGAAGCCAGCGCTCGTGATCGGGGTTGGCATAGGAGTGCATCAGGCAGATCGCCACCGCCTCGGCACCGCAGGCGTCCAGCTCTTCAATCAGCGCCTCAACCGCGCTGTCCTCCATGCCGATCAGCACCTCGCCTGTCGCAGACATCCGCTCGCGGATGGTCAGCGACCGCTCCCGCGGCACCAGCAGGTCCGGCTTTTCCAGGTTGATGTCATACTGCGAATAGCGCCGTTCATAGGCAATCTCGAGGATGTCGCGGAAGCCCTCGGTGGTGACCGTTGCCACAGTGGCCCCGCGCCGCTCGATCAGCGCATTGGTGGCCAGGGTGGTGCCGTGGATGAAGCCAGTCACCTCGCCCAAAGACCGCCCCGATTGCGCCATCACCCGCGCCGCGCCTTCCATCGCGCCGTCTGCCGGGTTCTGATGCGTTGTCAGGGTCTTAGTCGAAGCCAGGATAGTGTCTTCACCCGCCACCAGCACGGTGTCGGTAAAGGTGCCGCCAATATCAATGGCAAGGCGCAGCGCCACTTTGGCGCCAGTAGATGGTGATGTCATGGGTCATTCCTTAGGTAGTATTCCGATTCTTGCTCCGCCCCGAAAAGGGCGTGACATCAGGAATGTGGCACCAGATCGCACCCTGTTGCGCGGCGCTCGAGGCGTTTGGGAATGAAGCTGTGTTTCATGTTGTTTACCTTGCTCAAGCTCAATTGGGCATCATTTCCGAAAACGATT
>JBFOLS010000698.1:0-8792 GCA_040830225.1 Leisingera sp. | reverse complement strand
GGCCAATTTCGCGCAAAGTCCTCTCGAAATCGCGCAAGAAAGTTACTCTTGCGCGATTTTCTTCGCGAAATTAGTCAACTCACCGAAGATTCTTCCACGGCTTCGCTGCTTGCCCGTGTTTCCTCCTCCTCAGCCCATGATTCCGCCTGCAGAACGCCGGGCTGGGCCACGCCGATCACACCCATGGCCTGGAACTCGCCGGTGTCCTCCGGAGCCTCGGTGCTGGCACGGCGCGCGATGGCGATCAGCACCACGATCACGCCGACCGCGATCAGCAGGTATTGCAGCCCGCGCCCGTCCGCGAGGCTGATCATGTTCGGGCCGATCAGAATGCCGAAGAACTGCCCCAGCTGCAGCAGGAACGCCATGGTGCCGCTGGCGGGAACAATCTGCCCCGGTTGCAACTGGTCGTTGGCGTGGGCGGCCAGGATCGAATAGATCGGCAAGGTGGTTGCAGCGATGACGGAAAAGCCGATCACGATACGCGAGGGCGCCGTGTCCACTGCCATCCACAGCGCCACAAGCGCAGAAATGCCGGACAGGGCAATCACCACATAGCGGCGGTCGGTGCGGTCCGACAGCCAGCCGACCGGGTATTGCACCAGGGCCGAGACGATCAGAGCAATCACCAGCGCACCTGATGCCTGCGCCTCGGTAAAGCCGTTTTGCAGCGCATAAAGCGGCAGGCTGATGTACCAGGCCACGACGCCCGCCCCCATGATGACAATGCCCAGCACCGTCATCGGCGACACCTTGTAGAGCCGCGTCACCGGCATCCGGTCCGGAGCGGAATAGTCCGGAGCCCGGTTGTTGGACAGCAGCAGCGGAACAATCGCCACCGACAGCAGGATCGAGGTGACGCCGAACAGCAGGTTGCCGCTGGGGTCAGGCAGGCCGACCATCGCGGTGCCCAGCGCCGGCCCTGCCGTCTGGATGATGAAATAGATCGACAGCACCTGCGCCCGGATGCGGTTCTCCGACTTGGCGTTGAGCCAGCTTTCGGTGATCACGTAGAGGCCCGGGAAACAGAAGCCCGCCAGCAGCCGCATCGCCGCCCAGCTGTAGGGGTCCGAGGTCAGCAGGTGGGCAATCGCCGCAACCGAAACCATCGACGCCAGCGCCGAGAACACCCGGATATGGCCCACCTTCTCGATCAGCCGCGGAGTCAGCATGGTGCCTGCCAAAGCCCCCAGAGGGTAGCAGGCCTGCATGAACGAAATCTCCAGATCGGAAAAGCCGACCGACGCCCCGCGGATCGTCAGCAGCGTCACCAGCAGCCCGTTGCCGACCATCAGCATCATCATGCCCAGGAACAGGGCCCAATTGTCTATCAATGCGCGTTTCATGCGCTTTCAGTGGCTGAGCCCCCTACCGCAATCGCGTCAGGACGCGACATGTTGCAGCAAACGCGACACATGCAGCGCAATTTACGGCGCTGGACTATCTGACTTTGCCCTCGAAACGGCCGCCGTCGCGGTTGATCACAACCAGTTTGCCATTGTTGACGACATAGAGATCAAACCGGAGGTTGGAATAGCCGATGCAGCGGACGCCATCAGCGTAGAACCTGTACGATCCGGCATCGTAATTCTGCCCGCCTGCACTGTACCGGTATCCGCCGTCCTTGCGGTATTGCTCTGTGCCTGCACTTCCAAACTTGACCTTCTTTCCGGACAGCAGCTTGGTCAGGTACTGCCCGCTTACTCTTTGGTCGCCGGCTTGCACATTCCAGTTTTGTTTTGGCGCTTTCCCAGGGCATGCCGCGAAAGCACTGCCGGCAGCAAACATTGCGGCAGCAAAAACAATTACACTCTTCATTGAACATCCTCCTGCCGCGCGAGCGTAGGTTGAATCCATCTAACCGGCAACAGCATTTCAGCTACTGCGATGCAGCAAGAATTGCCGCAAGTGCAAAATCCGCTTGCCAGGAGCTGCGCAATTTAATAACCCGAAGGGCGAAAATTCTGCAATTTCCTTACCCCGGGAGGTTTCCGCATGTCATTCCGCATCCAGCCCGCAGCCCCTGCGCGCCCCAACCGTTGCCAGCTGTTCGGCCCTGGCTCCAAAGTCAAGCTGTTCGAAAAGATGGCCGCTTCGGCGGCGGACGTCATCAACCTCGACCTTGAGGATTCGGTGGCGCCAACCGACAAGGACCAGGCCCGTGCCAATGTGATCGAAGCGATCAACGGCGTCGACTGGGGCAGCAAGTACCTGTCGGTGCGGATCAACGGGCTCGATACCCCCTACTGGTACCGCGATGTGGTGGACCTGCTGGAGCAGGCGGGCGACCGGCTCGACCAGATCATGATCCCCAAAGTGGGCTGTGCCGAAGACGTCTATGCGGTGGATGCGCTGGTCACCGCCATCGAGCGCGCCAAGGGCCGCACCAAGCCGGTCTCGTTCGAAGTGATCATCGAATCGGCGGCGGGCATTGCCCATGCCGAGGATATCGCCAAGTCCTCCCCCCGCCTGCAGGCGATGTCGCTGGGTGCTGCGGATTTCGCGGCCTCCATGGGCATGCAGACCACCGGCATCGGCGGCACTCAGGAAGATTACTACATGATCCGCGAGGGCCAGAAGCATTGGTCCGATCCCTGGCACTGGGCACAGGCCGCGATTGTTGCCGCCTGCCGCACCCATGGCATCCTGCCGGTCGATGGGCCGTTCGGCGACTTCTCCGATGAGGACGGCTATATCGCCCAGGCGAAACGCTCCGCGACCCTCGGCATGGTCGGCAAATGGGCGATTCACCCCAGCCAGATCGCCTTGGCCAACCAGGTTTTCACCCCCTCCGAGAAAGCCGTGCAGGAAGCCCGGGAAATCCTGGCAGCAATGGAAGAGGCCAAGGCCTCCGGCGCCGGCGCAACCGTCTACAAGGGCCGTCTGGTCGATATCGCCTCGATCAAGCAGGCTGAGGTCATTGTGGCGCAGGCCGAGCTGATCGCGGGCAGCTGACGCCGGTCCGTGATACGAGATTTCAAGGGCGTCCCGGCGGGGCGCCCTTTTTCATTTGGAGGATATGATGGCCGATCTGACTTTGCTGCACACGGCTGGCGTGCATGTGGAAACCTTTAGCGCCTTGGCGCCGGAAGCGGATCTGAACCAGCAGGTTCGGACAGACTGGCTGGAACGGGCACAAGACGGAATTGACGCAGATCTCAGAGCGGAGATTAGGGAAGCCATCGACGCAGCTGACAGCACGGTCTTATGCACCTGCACCACCCTTGGCCCGGTGGCGGAGGAAGCCGGCGCCATCCGGATTGACTGGCCAATGATGCAGGAAGCTGCGCGCATTGGCGGGCCGGTTCTGATGGCGTATTGCCTGCAAAGCACCGCGGCGCCCTCGGAGGCCCTGCTGCGGCGGGCCTTTGGTGAACGCGACCCGCAGCTCACCTGCCTGGAGCTGGGCCGCCATTGGCCTCAGTTCGAGGCCGGGGACAGCGCCGGATTTGCAGCAGCCATCGCGGCCGATATCAAAGAAGCAGCAGACGCGATGGAATTTGCCTGCGTGGTGCTGGCGCAGGCTTCGATGACAGGGGCGGCGGAGATATTGCAGGAAAAGACGCCGGTGCCGGTGCTGGCCTCGCCAGAGATTGCAATGCGGGTTTTGCTGCCACGCAGCTGAGGCCGGCTGAGCCTGCTGCCCTGCCGGTTGATCTGTTCCGTGAAAGTCTGTTTCTCTGCACCTGCTCACCAGAGGACGCTAGGAATTGGCGGCGCCGCCAAAAAGGCGGAGATGGACGGGCGTATCCGCCCGCGTGCTAAACGTTGTCTCTGCACGTCCCCGGTAAGGGAACCTGTTCCTGGTGTGCCGGGGTGTCAGGCCCGGCGGGGGACCGCGATCAGCGGCACTATGAACCGACCGGCCTAAGATCAGGAAAGCGATGCGTGCGCCGGCTGCGCAACACCTGCAGCCGCGCGCCCGGCAGCCGACGGCCTGCAATGAGTATTGGAGGAAAGGTGAAAGAGCTGCTCCGGTTCATCTTTCCAAAAAATACTCAATCCCCGGCCGGCCAGGGATCACGCCCGCAGATCCTTGGGCGAATCCATCACCACATAGGTGGTAATCCCGGTGACATAGGGCGAAGTTCCCAGAACATCCGTGTGGAACTTTTTGTAGCTGGACAGGTCGGCGCATTCGACCCGCAGCAGGTATTCGATGGTGCCGGTGATATTGTGGCATTCAACCACCTCGGGGGCTGTCTGCATCGCGCGCTCGAAGGCTTCCTGCGCCTCCTTGGTGTGTTCACCCAGGCCAACGCCGATATAGGTGGCAAAGCCCACCCCCAGCTTTTGCCGGTCCAGCACCGCGCGGTAGCCGGTGATCACGCCTTCGCGCTCCAGCTCCTGCACCCGGCGCAGGCAGGCCGAGGGCGACAGGCCCACCCGTTCGGCCAGCTCAAGGTTGCTGATGCGGCCGTCGCGGGACAGCTCTTGCAATATCTGCTGATTTATTCGGTCTGTTTTCGCCATTAATTGTGAAATTAGGCGCAATGCGCTGCAGAACGCAATTACATTTGGCCGGTTTCGCGCAACCCTTTTGCGCATGACTTATGAACTTCTCACCGCGCTGGCGCTGTTTGCCTTTGTCTCCTCGATCACTCCGGGGCCCAACAACCTGATGCTGATGGCGTCCGGAGCCAACTTCGGCTTCCGCCGCACCATCCCGCATATGCTGGGAGTGGCGCTGGGGTTTGTGTTCATGGTGCTGCTGGTCGGCGCCGGGCTGGTGCAGGTGTTTGACGCCTTCCCGGTCAGCTACACGGTGCTGAAAGCGGTGTCGGTCGTCTATCTGTTGTGGCTGGCCTGGAAGATCGCCAACGCTGCACCGGTGGAGGCCAAGGGCGAAGCCGGCACGCCGATGACCTTTCTGCAGGCGGCAGCGTTTCAATGGGTGAACCCCAAGGCCTGGGCAATGGCGCTGACCGCGATCAGCGCCTACACGCCGGACCAGACCCTGACGGCGATCCTGCTGGTGGGCGTGATCTTCGGCGCCATCAACCTGCCCTCGGTCGGCTCCTGGACGGTGCTCGGCCAGCAGATGGCGCGGTTCCTGACCAGCCGGCGGCGGCTCACCCTGTTCAACTGGACCATGGCCGTGCTGCTGGTGGCCTCGCTCTACCCGGTGATCTGGCCGCAATAAGGCTCAAGCCCCCTCCCGGCCCGAAGGGGCGGAGCGCCCGCCCGCTGCAGCGGGGCGGGCGCTGCCCTGCCTGCGGCAGGGCTTCACTTCCCGGCGCTCACTTCAGCGGCAGGCAGATCTCGGTCAACAGATCTTCGGGCGCCGTGTCGCGGGGGTTGTTGAGGTAGACTTCAAAACAGGGCTGATCGGCCGGCTCCTCACCCGACTGCGGCAGCCAGTTGCCGAACAAGCTGTCGTAAGCGGAATGGATGCCGGAATACGGCCCCTTGTAGGTCAGCACAGCCGTGCGGCCGCCGGACA
Organism: Leisingera sp.; assembly: GCA_040830225.1. Classification (GTDB taxonomy): domain Bacteria; phylum Pseudomonadota; class Alphaproteobacteria; order Rhodobacterales; family Rhodobacteraceae; genus Leisingera. The sequence continues at coordinate 3,349 of JBFOLS010000698.1, read as the reverse complement.
GGCGCACCTCCTCCAGACCCTCCGGCAGTTCGCCGGTCAGCTCAGCGCCGGCAAAACTGCGCAGATCGGCCTCGGCCACATCCTCGGGGCTGTCGAAATAGACCCCCAGCACAGCCCCGACGCGCGGCCAGAGCTGACGGCTTTCGCAGATGGCGCCAAAAGCTTCAAAGCTTTTGCCGATCTCGTGGTAGGCGCCCTTATGCGGCAGGCCGGCAAGTCGGCGGGCGGGATCAGTGCGGGTGATGACATCATACATGGGATAGCTTCCTGTTCTGAGAGTTGGGTTCGGCAGCCCGATATTTCCGTCGCGGCGGAAAGCCGCCGGGCTGCGGCCGTAAGCTTCAGAGAAAGCACGGGAGAAGCTGCGCTGGTTCGGATAGCCGACACGCGCTGCGACCTGGGCGATGGGCATATCCTCGATCACCAGCCAGACCGCCGCCCGGTGCAGCCGGATGCGGCGCACAGCCTGGGCACAGGTTTCACCCGTCAGAGCGCGGAACACCCGGTGCCAGTGGAACCGGGACATCGCCGCCACATCCGCGAGCCTGTCCAGCGACAGGTCTCCATCAGTGTTGTCGTGGATATAGCCCAGAACCCTGAGGATCCGGTCTTCGTAACTGGCGGCCATCAGCGGCGCCTCCCTGTCTTTCTCTGCCCTCAGGTGATGGCACGGGTGCGGATCACAAATCTTGCTGAGTTACCGTGTTTGCCCGGACGCCCAATACAGCCGCCGGACAAAAAAATGTCAGCAACACCATTCCGATCAGCAGGGAACCGCCCGCAACCAGCGCCGCGCCATTCAAAAAAGATCTAAGAACCGCCATCTCAAAACACCTGCCAAATACACCGGCTGACGCGGACAGTTGCATCCCGGGCGTCCTAAGTCCATATAACGGCAAACCTGCAGAGCAGAGGCGATATGACCCAGTATCTGGAATTCGAAAAACCGCTGGCCGAAATCGAAGGCAAGGCGGAGGAACTGCGGGCGCTGGCGCGCGCGAACGAGGAAATGGATGTGGCAGACGAGGCCGCGGCGCTGGACGCCAAGGCTGCGCAGCTGCTGCAGGATCTCTACAAGGATCTGACCCCCTGGCGGAAGTGCCAGGTGGCGCGCCATCCCGACCGGCCGCACTGCAAGGACTATATCGAGGCGCTGTTCACCGAATACACGCCGCTGGCCGGCGACCGGAACTTTGCCGATGATCTGGCGGTGATGGGCGGCCTGGCCCGCTTCAACGACCAGCCGGTGGTGGTGATCGGCCATGAGAAAGGCTCGGACACCAAATCGCGGATCGAGCGCAACTTCGGCATGGCGCGCCCAGAGGGCTACCGCCAGGCGATCCGGCTGATGGAGATGGCCAGCCGCTTCAAGCTGCCGGTGATCACCCTGGTGGACACCGCCGGCGCCTACCCCGGCAAAGGCGCCGAGGAGCGCGGCCAGTCGGAAGCCATCGCGCGGTCGACCGAGATGTGCCTGCAGATCGGCGTGCCGCTGATCTCGGTGATCATCGGCGAGGGCGGCTCGGGCGGCGCGGTGGCCTTTGCCACGGCCAACCGGGTGGCAATGCTGGAGCATTCGATTTATTCCGTCATCTCGCCGGAGGGCTGCGCTTCGATCCTGTGGAAGGATGCCGAGAAGATGCGCGAAGCGGCGGAAGCGCTGCGCCTGACCGCCCAGGACCTGCAGAAGCTGGGTGTGAACGACCGGGTGATTCCGGAGCCGATGGGCGGCGCGCACCGCGACGCCAAGGCGGCGATGGCGTCTGTTAGCGGCGCAATCCAGGAGATGCTGGACGAGCTGGCCGGCAAGGATGCCGCCGAGCTGATCAAGGACCGGCGGCAGAAGTTCCTCGCCATCGGCTCCAAGGGGCTGGCGGCGTAAGCGCAGCAAGATGCGAGACAGGAAACCCGGCCGCAGCGCCGGGTTTTTCTTTGCCGGCAAACGGGGCGGATCAGAGCTGCCGTTTCAGCTCGCTGTAGCGGCGGCGGCTGACCGGAACCTCGGACCCGTCTTCCATAAGGCAGACGTAGGCGCTTCCAGCACGCTTGACCGACTTCACATGCTTGAAGCGGATCCAGTGCGACCGATGGCACTGCACGCCTAGAAAGGGCTCCAGCGCACCGACGCATTCCGAGAACCCTTGCTTGATCGTCACATTGCCCTGCGCGGTGACCACCTTGACGTAGTGATCCTGGGCTTCCACCCGGACCAGGTCATTGCCGAGGCTGTGCGGCACCAGGGGCAGCACCTGCCGGAGCCGGAGTTCCGCTTCGGGAATTGAGACAGGCTCCACCGGCGGCGCCGGCTGCTGCGGGCGGCTGAGGCCCGCAACTCTAAGCGCAAGCATCACAGACAGGGCTGCACAGAACATCGACGGGAGAGCAATTGCTCCGAACTCGGCAAGAAGACTGGCCCCAGCGCGGCCTGAGTGGCCTGCAAGAGGGCTGCCGTCAAACCAGCCATCCACAACCAGCGAGACAGGTGCCAGCAGGAACGGCAGCCCAAGGATGCCCAGCACCCAGGGCCAAGGCATTGCGATCTGCAGACGCACGGCAAGTGCTGCAATTCCCAGAACAAACTGGGTGGATGCGAAGAGATGGATCATCCACAGGAGCGCCGCAGGCACAAAGGACAGCCCTGCGGTAGACAACGGCGTGAACAGTGTCACCGCCGCAGCCGCCACGGCCGAAGTGGCAGCGCAGTACTTCACCACTTGCCCGGCGGTCAGCCCCTCCAGTCCGAATAGGGTCCGGAGAACACCCCCGGCCCCTGCTGCCCCGAGCCTGCTGTTGTAGAACGCAAAGCGCATCGTCTCGTCTCCCCATGGCACTACCGCTCGCCGTTTGCCACGCGCAGAACATTACTCGCCAAGCCTGCGGACGTGAACGGTTGAGCGGCAACCACTGGCGTGATTTCAGCTACCGTTCGCGCATTTTTCCAACAGCTTCGTGAACTTGCGGTTTCCGGCGGCACCCGGGTGATCAATGTCCGCGGCAGGCGCAGAACTGGCTGCGCGCTCCCCGGACGGATCACAAGAAAGGTGTTTGGATGCCCAAGTTCCGCATGATTTCCCTTGCCTCCCTGACTGCAGCCGTTGCTGCCTATGGGTCGCCGCCACTGGCACAGAACAAGCCTCTGACCGGCGTTCTGGGCATAGGCGCCGCTTACGGCCCCGAGTTTTCCGGCTCGGACGAATCCTCTGCCTCAGCCTTCCCTATTATCAGCCTGACCTGGAAGGACCGCTACTTCCTGAACGAAAAGGGGCTTGGGGTCTATGCACTGCGCAACTACGGGCGCGGAGAGGCCAGCCTGGGGTTTGCAATCGGCTACGACTTTAACGAACGCGCG
>JBFOLS010000697.1:0-9938 GCA_040830225.1 Leisingera sp. | reverse complement strand
GCCTGATCTATTGCCTGTTCCACCAACTGCGGCGGAAACAGCAGCCGCCCCGCGCCGTTGTCCTCTGCGCCCGCCTTGACCAAATCGTCATGCAGCCTCGGCGGCACCTCACCCATGCCCAGCTTGGCCAGCAAATCCAGCGCGGTGGAATAAATCCGCTCGCACTCCGCCCCGGTCAGCGGCTTGTATGCGCCGCCAATCTGCCCCGGAGGACAAGGATCCACAGCAGGCTTCGCTGCCCGTTGCGCCAGCCGCTCCCGGCGCCCGCCTCTCTTAGCTCGCTGCTCTGACATATCCCGGCCTCCTGCGGCAATTCTTGCCCCAACTCTTCCCGCCCCAGCCTCTGGCTGGCAATCGCCGCTGTCATCCTCGCAATTCATTGAAACACGTTTTCGAATTTCTGAGAATAAAGCCCGCCCGCATTGCAGCCCCTGCCGCCAAGGCGCTTAGTCACTCCAAATCTGTCCGGAGGCACATTCCATGAAATCGCGCACCAAGGTTGTTGTGATCGGCGGCGGCATCGCCGGCTGCTCCACCCTCTACCACCTCACTCAGGAAGGCTGGAGCGACGTCGTCCTTGTCGAACGTAACGAGTTGACCAGCGGCACCACCTGGCATTCGGCGGCACAGGTGACCAACTTCGGCATGAACCAGACCATGGTCGGGCTGAAGACCCATTCGATCAATCTCTACAAGAAGCTGGCCGAAGATCCGGAATACCCGATCAACTACCATCACGGCGACGGCGGCATCCGCATGGCCAATACCGAGGCGCAGATGCAAGGCTACCGCCATTTCGCTTCAATGGCGCGCGGCATGGACGTGCATTTCGAGGTGATCGACGCAGAGGAATGCGCCCGCCGCCACCCGCTGATCTCCACCGACAACCTGATCGGCGGGCTGTGGGACCCGCTGGATGGCGACATCGACCCGGCGCAGCTGTGCCAGGCACTGGCCTATCACGCGCGCAAAGCCGGTGCCGAAGTCTACCGCAACACGCCCGTGACGGCTCTCACCCAGCATAAGGACGACACTTGGACCGTGCATACCGAACACGGCGACATCGACTGCGATATCGTGGTCAACGCCTGCGGCTACCGGGTGAACGAGGTCGGCGCGATGATGGGTGTCCACCACCCGGTCGCCTCGATGGAGCACCAGTATTTCCTGACCGAGGACATCCCCGGCATCGTCGAGGCGGGCCGCCGGATGCCGCTGATCCGCTGCCCAATCTCGGACTATTACTGCCGTCAGGAAAAGAATGGATTGCTGATCGGCTTCTACGAGCAGGACTGCAAGACCTGGGGCATGGACGGGATCGACCCGAACTTTGTGAACGCGCTGTGCCCCGATGATCTGGAACGTGTGATGGACGTGCTGGAAGGCGCCTTTGCCCGCATGCCTGCCCTGCGTGAGACCGGCATCCGCTCGATTGTGAATGGCCCGATCACCTATACCATCGACGGCGCCCCGCTGATCGGCCCGATCCCGGGCAAGCGCAACGCCTTCTGCGCCATCGGCCTGCGCGCGGGCCTTGGCGAAGGCGGCGGCCACGGCTGGCTCTTGGCGCAGCTGATCGTGCATGGCGAGGCCTGCTATGACACCTGGTGTCTGGATCCGCGCCGCTTCACCGGCCATACCAACGTTGAGCTGACTGCCCTCAAAGCCATTGAGGATTACAAGAACGAATTCCGCTTCCACTTCCCGCACGAGCACCGCCCGGCAGGCCGCCCTGCAAAGACCACTCCGCTCACACCGGTAATGGCTTCCGAGGGCGCCGAGTTTACCGTGGTGAACGGCTGGGAGCGGGTTGAGTACATCAAGCCCTCCCCGGACTTCCACCCGTCGCTCAGCTTCAACTTCGACGAGGCCTTTGATGCAGTCGCCAGCGAAGTGAAGAACGTGCAGGAGAATGCGGGGCTGGCCGAGGTCAACGGCTTCAACCGCTTCGAGATCACCGGTGAAGACCGCCACAGCTTCCTCGACCGCATGTTCTGCGGCACAGTGACCAAACGCGCTGGCCGCGTCGGGCTTGGCTACCTCCTGAACCACCACGGCATGATCAAGGGTGAGGCCACCGTCGCCAACCTCCCCGCTTCGGACCGTGGGCCGGAGCGGGTCTGGTACGGCTCCGCCGCTGCCAGCGAATTCCACGACATGGACTGGCTGACCCAGCACATCGGCGCGGATGAAGACGTGCAGATCCGCTCCCTCACCAATGACCAGACCATCCTGGTCCTGGCCGGCCCCCGGGCGCGGGACGTGCTCTCAGCCTGCGCCCGGGGCGACTGGTCGCGTGAGGCCTTCCCATGGCTCTCGGTGCGCGAATGCTTCATCGGCTTTGCCCCCGCCACGGTGATGGGCGTCAGCTTCTCCGGTGAGCTGGCTTATGAAATCCACGTTCCCAATGCCTCGCTCTACGCCGCCTATCTGGCACTGCGGAAGGCAGGTGAGGAGCAGGGGCTGGAACTCTTCGGCGCACGCGCGGTCGAGTCGATGCGGATGGAGAAAGGTTTCCTGCATTGGAAAGCCGACCTGATTACTGAGTTCGACCCGTTCGAGACTGGGCTGGACCGTTTCGTGAAGCTGGAGAAAGGCGATTTCATCGGCCGTGAGGCCCTGCTGAAACGCCAATCCGAAGGCCTCCGCAAGAAGCTGGTCACGCTGCAGATCGAAGCCACCCACGCCCCGGCCCATGGCGGCGCCTCGCTGATGCAGGGAGACAATGTCGTAGGGACGATCACCTCAGGCGACTGGGGCCACCGGGTGGGCATGAACCTCGCCTATGCCTTTGTCGAGCCCGAGCAGGCGGCTGAGGGCAGCACCATGCAGCTCGATCTCTGCGGAGAACTGGTTGGCGCAACAGTCATCGCCCCCTCCCCCTATGATCCCGGCTTCGACCGCATCCGCGGCTGATGCCTTCCTGAAAAGCAAAAACGCCCAGGGATTTCCCCGGGCGTCTTCTTAACTTAACTCGGTGCTAAATCAGCTGCGGCCTTTCCACGGCACCAGCCAGGTCTCAGCCTTGCGCATCAGGATATCGATGCCGTAACCGATGATACCGATCAGCACGATGCCCATGATTACGATATCGGTCAGCTGGAACTTGGACGCGGCGATGATCATCATGCCAGCCCCTTTCTGCGCAGCCACCAGTTCGGCAGCAACAACCGTGCCCCAGCAAACGCCCATGGCGACCCGCGCTCCGGTGAAGATCTCCGGCAGTGAGTTCGGCACGATCACATGGCGCATGATTTGCCACTTGGAGGCGCCCAGCGAATAGGCCGCGTGGATCTTCGAGATGTTCACCCCGGAAACCCCGGCCCTCGCCGCAATGGTCATGATCCAGAGGGCCGCCAGGAACAGAAGCACGATCTTGCCTGTCTCCCAGATGCCGAACCAGATGATCACCAGCGGGATCAATGCCAAGGGCGGCACCGGGCGCATGAACTCGACAATCGGGTCGAACCAGCCGCGGAACCAGCCGCTGAGGCCCATTGCATAGCCTAGCGGAATGCCAACGATTGCCCCGGTCACAAAGCCAGCGATCACCCGCGTCAGCGACCAGCCCAGATGCTGCCATAGCGAGAAGTTCTGGTAGCCTTCATTGGCAATCTCGAAGAACCGCGCCACCACGGTCTCGGGCGCAGGCAGCCAGATCGGGTTCATCTGCATACCCTGGTGCGGGGTAAAGCTGATCGCACCTTTGCCTGTCAGTGTGACGGTGCCGTCGCCGGTATCCACAGCCCCATCCGCGCCGATGGCTTCGCCGTTGATAGCAACAATTCTGGCGCCTGCCTTGCGCTTGGCCTCGTCGTTCTTGTCAAACAACAGCGTGGTCGAGCGCCCGGCCTGCGCTGCCAGCGCATCATTGCTGGCAAAACCGTCACCGGCCTCGACCTCGAATTTCTCGACGTCCTCGCCAAAGCCAAAGACCCGGACGCTTACCTCAGCGTCATCAGTGGCACCTTCGGCATTCTCTAGTGTGTAAGTAAAGCTGGTCTCACCGGTAAACGGCCCCGGCACATGGATCGGGATCAGTTTGGAGCCGGTAAACGCCCCCCAGATAATAAAGATCACCAGAACCGAGATGATCGAAGCCGCCCGGTCCGGCGTCACGGCGCTTTCGTCGCCGAAGGTTACGGTTTTCAGGCTGGTGAAATCCTGACGGGACTGCATGCCGCGGCGGATCAGATGGACCAGGAAAAAGGCGCCGGCAAACAGAGCGATATAGAAGAGAAGGACTGTCATGCCACTTGCTCCGTCCGGCCCATGATTTCCTCTTCCATCTCCCAGATCATCGAAAGGATTTCATCGCGGGTCTCGGCAAATCCTTCGGATTTCTTGACGTCGCGCAGGTCGGCATTCACCCCGCGTTCGGCAAAGGGAAGGTTGTACTCGCGGTGGATGCGCCCCGGACGCGGCGCCATAACGATCAGCCGCTCGCCCAGCAGCAGTGCTTCTTCAACGGAGTGGGTGATCAGGATGATAGTTTTGCCGGTCTCTTTCCAGAGCTTCAGCACCAGGCCTTGCATCTTCTCGCGTGTCAGCGCGTCCAGCGCACCCAGCGGTTCGTCCATCAGGATCACGTCCGGCTCATTTGCCAGGCAGCGGGCCAGCGCCACACGCTGCTGCATGCCGCCCGAAAGCTCGTAAACCGCCTTTTCCTTGAAGTCCTGCAGGCCGACAATTTCCAGCAGATGATCCGAAATCTTCTCCCGTTCTGCCTTGGCCATGCCCTTCATCCGGGGGCCAAATTCCACGTTGTCGCGCACGTTCATCCACTCGAACAGGGCGCCCTTCTGGAACACCATGCCGCGTTCGGCGTCCGGGCCTTCAACCACATGGCCGTTCAGCTCCACCGCGCCTTCGGTTGGCGCCAGGAACCCCGCCAGAATGTTCAGAAGCGTGGTCTTGCCGCAGCCCGAAGGCCCCAGCACCGACATCAGTTCGCCCGCTTTCAAATTCAGTGAAACGTCTTTCAGCGCCTGAACCGAACTGCCGTTGGGCAGATCGAAACGCATGGAGACACTCTTGATGTCCAGTCCCGACATCTTTCCCCCTTTTCTTATAAGAGCCTAGTGCCGCTTTGCGCCGTTGCGCCGGCCGGAAGGCCCTGAAACCGCGGATGCAAACGGCCCGGGAGCCGGGCCGTTCACAATAAATCAAAGTGTTGCGGCTCAGTTCTGTGCGTCTGCCAGCGGTGCGCTGTCGACGGTGCCGTCGTAGGAGTCCAGCGCCGCTTCGATGCTGCCCGCGTTCACGAACACATCCGCCACACCTTTCATGAAGCTCTGCGCGCCGCCGCCCAGCCACTTCTCGGTCAGCTGCTCTTCGGCGGAAGGGAAGCTGAAGGTCGCGATGGTCGCAGCGGTTTCGTCCACATCCATGCCTGCGTCCTTGGCGATTACCGGCAGCATTTTGTCGTTGTGCTCGCCCGAGTTCCACATGGCGTTGGCATCCGCAGTCACCTTCAGGAACTTGCTCAGCAGCTTGCCCTCTTCAGCGATGAAGTCCGCCGGCGCGCTGGTCACGTCAAACACCAGAATACCCAGCTCTTCTTTCTCGGCGCCGGTCAGCAGCACGTTGCCATGCTCCAGCATCCGCCGCAGGCCGCCGCCCCAGCCGCAGACCATGTCCAGATTGCCTTGGGCAAAGGCTGCCGCCCCGTCTGCCGGCGCCATGTCGACAATTTCCATCGAGCCGACGTCCACGCCGAAATGCGCCATCTGCGACAGGAAGCCGTAATGCGCCGCGGTGCCGATCGGCACGCCGACTTTCTTGCCGTTCAGCTCACCGGCGTTGGTTTTGTCGATTTCCAGCGCCTCGGCCACCACACAGTTGTCATTGTCGGAATAGCTGACAGCAACATCCACGGTTTGAATGTCCTGGCCTGCCGAGGTCGCCACCACAAACGGCGGCACGCCCTGGCTTACGGCAATTTGCACGTCGCCCGAAGCCATCGCAGCCGACATTGCGGTGCCGGTGTCGAAGGAAACCCAATTGATCTTGACGCCCAGCTCTTCTTCATAGGTGCCATTGGCCTTGGCAAACTGGAACGGCATCGGCCACTCCAGGAAATAGGCCACAGTGATTTCATCGAGCGCAGACGCCTGAGTTGCGGAGATCGCAGCCGCGGCCGCACAGACTGTTGAAAGCAGATACTTTTTGATCATATTAATGGTTCTCCCAGTTGATACGCCTGACCCATTCTGCGCGGGCCTTAAGGCTTTGATTTTTGCACGGCAAACCATATCCGGGAAGACATTTTGCTGTAGAATAAAATTACTCTTTCCTCGAAAGCAAAACTCAGTTTCGATTTTCTCGGATGTATTGGCGCAAATGTGTGGATAGCGTATGCAAAACGCAAGGGAGGCCCGCAAATGCAAAAGACGCTGAGTCTGCGCTGGCTGGAAGTATTCCAGCTGATCTCAAAATCCGGATCAATTCAGAAAGTTGCGGCAGAAACGGGACTGTCGATTAGCACTGTGTCTAATCATCTGCGCAGCTTGGAAAGCGCACTTGGGGTTGATCTGGTGGACCATACCCGGCGCCCGATGGGGCTGACACCGGCCGGCGTTGTGTTTGCCCGCTATGTCTATGACGGCCTGATGACGCTCAGGCGCGGTGAGGCCGAAATCCGCTCTGGAAGCTGGCAGCATGCCACCGACCTGCGGATGGCGCTACTGGATGATTTCGATAACGAGGTCGGCCCCGAGCTGTTCCAATTCCTGTCCACTGCCCTGCCCCGCTGCAGCTTCCGGCATTACACCCGCCCCAGCCATGAAATCATCGAAAAGCTGCAAGAGCAGAAGCTGGATGCCGGCGTCGCCACACGTCCCTCCGGCCTGCTGCCCGACCTGATCGAATACCCGCTGATGCGCGATCCCTTCATCCTGGTGGTGCCATCCGGGTATTCCGGCAGCATCGAAAACCTGACCACAGCAGATGCTCCGCTGCCCCTTCTGCGCTACTCCCGCGATCATACAATTGGCAAGCAAATCGAAACCCAGCTGACCCGCCTCAAGATCTCGCTGCCCAACCGGTTTGAACTGGAGTGCAACCAGTCGATTATCGGCCTGGTGTCCGAGGGCAGCGGCTGGACCGTTACCACCGCAGCCAGCTACCACCGCGCTCAGCGCTTTCACGGCAAAGTCAAAGTGGTGCGTTTTCCCGGCAAAAGCTTTGCCCGCACAGTGTCGCTGTTCACCACCAATGTTTATCCGGCGGCGACCTCGCAGTTGATCCACGAGGCGCTGCAGAAGTCGCTGCGCCATCATTTCACCGATCCGATCAGTGTCCGTTTCCCCTGGCTGACCGAAGAATTCCGGACTCTGCCCTCCGCGGCAGGCTGACAGCTCCAGCAATTCGAAACAAACATCCGTGTTTTTCGAAACCAACGGGCCGTGGCTTGACCGACTGGCCCGCCGGGCGCTGTTTTAAGCGCAACCCGCACCCTGCCTGATCCAGTGCATCCGGCGGCCTTCTAACCGAAATGAGCTGACCCCAATGGCAATCACTTACCTGAAACAGGCCCAACCCCGCCCCGCCGCCGAAAACAGCGGCATCCGAGACACCGTCGCCGTCATGCTCGCCAATATCGAGCGCGAGGGCGAAGAGGCGGTGCGCCGCTATGCGGAAAAACTCGACGGTTGGACCGGCCCGATCGTGGTGACAGACGCGCAGCGCCGCGCTGCTTGCAACCGGGTCCCGGACCAGCTCAAGGAGGACATCCGGTTCGCCCACGCCAATATCCGCCGCTTTGCCGAAGCGCAGAAGGCCACCATGGGCGAATGCGAGGTCGAGGTGATCCCCGGTCTGATCGCAGGCCAGAAACAAATCCCGGTCTCCAGTGCCGGCTGCTATGTGCCAGGCGGCCGCTACAGCCACATCGCAAGCGCCCTGATGACCATCACCACTGCCAAGGTCGCCGGTGTGCCGCATATCACCGCCGTCTCGCCAACGCGCCCCGGAACCGGCATCCCTGATGCCATCATCTATGCCATGGACCTGAGCGGCGCCGACCTGATCCTGAACCTGGGCGGTGTGCAGGGCATCGCTGCCATGGCCCAAGGGCTGTTCGGGGCCAAGCCTGCTGACATTCTGGTCGGTCCCGGCAACTCTTTTGTGGCTGAGGCCAAGCGGATGCTGTTTGGCGAGGTCGGCATCGATATGTTCGCAGGCCCTACCGATTCACTGGTGATCGCCGACCATACCGCCGACATCGAAACAGTTGCTTGGGACCTTGTCAGCCAGGCTGAGCACGGCGCCGACAGCCCGGTCTGGCTGGTCGCCACCAGCGAGAATCTGGCCAAAGGAGTCATGGCCCGGGTGCAATCCTTGATCGGGGCGCTGCCGGAACCCAACCTCTCCGCCGCCCACCGGGCCTGGCACGAACGAGCTGAAGTTGTGCTCTGTTATACCCGCGAGGAGGCAGCGCAGGTGGCTGACCGCTACGCCCCCGAACACTTGCAGGTGCAGGCCGAGGATCTGGACTGGTGGCTGGGCCGCCTCACTGCCTACGGTTCGCTGTTCCTGGGCAAGGAAACCACCGTCTCCTTCGGCGACAAGACCTCGGGCCCCAACCATGTTCTGCCCACCAGCGGCGCCGCACGCTACACTGGCGGGCTGTCGGTGCATAAGTTCACCAAGACGGTCACCTGGCAGCGCTGCAACGCCGAGGCCTCGCAGGAGCTCGCCAAACGCACTGCCCGCATCAGCCGGATGGAAGGCATGGAGGGCCACGCCATCGCCGCCGAGCTGCGCCTGCAGCCTGAGCTGGTCTGAAGTTCAGCCAGAGCGGCGCAAGGAGACGCTCAGGATGGCGTCTCCAATTGCCGGTCAAGGTCCACCGGTCCCAGCACTGCGTCATCGGGGATGCCTTCAAACCCGGAAACAGTGCCGCCATAGCGGGCAGCGAACCGGCTGGCTTCTTCTGATGAGGCAAAGGGCACGATCTCCGGCGCCCCCATGCCGCCCGCCACATTGGACCCCACGACAAAATACGCCCCCTCGGCGGCGATCCAATTCTTGCTGCCTGGATGCGCCCAGCTAGGGGCCACGCCCATGTCGCTGACATAAATCGCGGTGATATCCGCATCCCGCTCCGGGCTTTTCACATAGGCCGCTAGGTCACGCACCTGGGCAAAGAACAAGGGGGCCGGGAAGCCCTCCAAGTGGATCTGCCCCTTAGGCCCGCCATGTTCGGCGACATTCATCTGGCAAAAGTAGCTCAGCGCCACCTCGGTCAGTTCCACCGGTGCGGGCGGCGCCTTGGACTCCTCCTCCTGGCAGGCGGCCAGGACCAGTGCAGCAGCAAGGATCAATCGCTTCATGGCTCCACCCTCCGGAAAGCGGCGCAAGCCATCAGGAAGCCGAGAGCAGGCCATAAGAGCAGCGACACGGGTGCCGCCCAGCCAGGCAAGGCGCTGGCCGCGCCCGCCATGCCGCTGGACAAGGCCACGCTTTCCGAGGCCGCGACATTCCAAAGCCGGAACGCATCCGCCGGATTGGCGACCATCACCCAGGGGAAGATCTTCTGGGTAAAGAAGCCGCCACTGTCCATCACCACTGCACCCAAGAGCCCCAGGTCGTAAAGCACCACAAACACCAGCCACACGCCTGCAGACAGACCCGCTGCGGCCGTGGCACCGCTGCTAAGCGCCGACAGTGCATAGCCCAACACCAGGAACACCGCCCCCAACAGCACCGAGGTCAGCACCAGACGCCCCAGCGCCAGCAGGCTTTCGGGACCGGCGCCGCCGAACCAGGCGGCTGCGGCTCCGGCTGCGCCAAAACCGATGCACATCGCCACCGCGAGGGCGCCCAGATGCGCCATCAGCTTGCCCAAGAGGATCTCTGCCCGCCCAGCCGGATAGGCCAAAAGCAAGGCAAGGCTGCCCCGGTCCCGGTCGCCCGCCACCGCGTCAAACCCCATC
>JBFOLS010000696.1:0-3354 GCA_040830225.1 Leisingera sp. | reverse complement strand
GCCGCCTCCGGATGGGCCAGCTCACGGCCCGTTTCCATGTCCCAGCCCAGCCAGCTGGCTCCGAACCGGCTCCACTCCGCATCGGCGGGGGGAGCGTAATAGATCGCGTATCGCGTGAATGTCACATTGGCCTCCTAAACGTGGCCTTCCATAGCTCGAAAGATGTGAAGTTCAGATGACAGAAGAGTTGATCCTTGCCAATGCCACTCTGGTTCTTCCGGGCGAAACCCGGACCGGCAGTGTGAAGGTCAAAGATGGCGAGATTGCGGATATTGCCGATGGAGCGGCCGTTCCCGCAGGCGGGGTGGACTGCGGCGGCGATTACGTCAGCCCCGGGCTGGTGGAGCTGCATACGGACAATCTGGAACGCCATATCCAGCCGCGCCCGAAGGTGGACTGGCCGCATGCCAGCGCCATCATGGCCCATGATGCGGAACTGGCAGGCACCGGGATCACAACTGTCTTTGATGCTATGCGTGTCGGCTCGATCAGCCGCCGGGACAGCCGCTATGGCGCCTATGCCCGCGGATTGGCCTCGGAACTTTTGGAGATGCGGGAAGCTGGGGCACTGAAGATCTCGCATTTCCTGCATCTGCGGGCCGAGGTTTGCACCGACACGCTGGTCGAGGAGCTGAATGCCTTTGGCGAAGAGGACCGGGTCGGGCTGGTCTCGCTGATGGACCACACGCCGGGGCAGCGGCAGTTCCGGGATATCTCCAAACTGGAGCAGTACGTAAAAGGCAAACACGGTTTCGATGACGCAGCCTTTCAGGCTCATGTGGCGCATCTGCTGGAGCTGCAGGAGACTTATGGTGCGTTGCACGAAGCGGAGGCAGTCAAGGCCGCCAAACGGTTTGGAGCGGTGCTGGCGAGCCATGACGACACCACTGCAGATCAGGTTGCGGTCTCAGCGGGGCACGGCATCCGCCTTGCCGAATTCCCGACCACGGTCGAAGCGGCCCAGGCCTGCCATGCCCATGGCATCAAAGTAATGATGGGCGCGCCGAATTTGATCCGCGGCGGCTCGCATTCCGGCAATGTGGCAGCACATCAACTGGCGGAGCTGGAGCTGCTGGACATCGTTTCGTCGGATTACGTGCCCGCGGCTCTCCTGATGGCGGCAGTCAAGCTGGGTGAGCTGTGGGGTGACATGGCGCGCGGGCTTGGCACTGTGACCCATGCGCCCGCCGATGCGGTGGAACTGGATGACCGGGGCAGGCTTCAGGCTGGCAAGCGCGCGGACCTGATCCGCTTTGGTATTGTGGCAGGCACACCGGCCCTGCGCGGGGTCTGGTCTCGCGGGGTAAGGGTGGCCTGAGCGGAGGCGGAGCGCTCCCCCGCTGAGTGGGCGGGCGCTGTCCTGCCTGTGGCTAGGTGGGAGCCGGGATCAGCCGGCGCGGTAGAACATGTAGCGGCCCGGCGGAATGCCTTCGAGGCCTTCGAGTTCTTCGAAGCCAACGAGGGGCTGGCCGGAAATTATGATGCCGCCCGGCGCCATGGCCTTGGCAATCACCGGTGACAAGGCAGCTGCTTCGGCGACGTCCTTTTCCTTGACCCCGAATCCGAAGTCATAATGCGCGAGGGCAATCTTGTGCCCCTCCGCGGCCAGGCGCTCCAGCATCGGCTTGGCTTCGCCTTGCAGGAAGTCCTGCTTTGGCGGCACGCAGGAGGGGTGGCACTGCAGCACACGGTCGATCACCCAGATCCGGCGGCTGGAGAGGATCTCGCGCAGGTGATCGTATGTGCGGCCGTTGCCGAGGCCCATGTCCAGTACATCGCCGTCCATGGCACTGATCTGTTCCGCGGCCCAGTTCAGCCCGTCGCGCTGGGCAGTGAGGCGGCGCAGCATGGAGTCTAGGCGGCTCATTCAGGACATCCTTTCGTCATAGATCCAGGCCTCGCCCGGGCCATCGAGCAGGCGTTTTGCCAGCGCGGCGGTGAAGGCCCATATGGCTTCATCATGCACCAGATGGTGGGTCAGCAGACCGTAAGGTTCTGCGTTATCGGCCTCGCCCAGGCGGCGGTCGCGCAATTGCCGGGCAACCTGTGAAATCAGTTTCTCCGGGGACGCCAGGCTGCGGCTGCCCTTCCAGTCGATCGGGTCGAGATGGGTATTCACCCGCAACAGCCCTGGGGCAGGCTTGGCGGCCTTGCGCGGAGTGAAGGTCGAAACCGCTGTATAACCTGCACCTGCCAGCCAGGTCATCATCTCCGGCGAGACCCGGTTCCAAGGCGGCACGAACATTGGCCTCAGGCTGGAGCCGAACAGCTCCTGCAGGCTGGCGAGGCCGCGTTCGGCATCCTCCAGCAATTCTTCCAACGGGCGGTGGGCGCCAAATTCGGCCTTTTTCTCGCCAGCAGGTGCGTGGTTCTGATGGGCCCAGCCGTGCACCACCGGGATCAGCAGCGGGTGTTCCGCCACAAAGCGGCTGAGGTCGGGGGTCACGCCTCGCGGGATCACCGCGAGGTGCACCGGCAGATCAAGCTCTTCGGCCAGGGCCACAAGACGCTCCAGCTCAGTCGAATGGGACATCGCGTCATCGTCCCGCCACCACAGCGGCAGGGTCATGCCTGCCTCCTGCCAATGGGCCAGTTCCCTGTCCAGCTCGCTCCAGTCCGGTGTCATCCGCGCTCCCCCGCCAGTTCTGCGGCAATTTCCACAGACCGGGCGGCTCCGTCAAACCTGAAACCGCCCGCAACCCGCTTAGACGCGCGCAAAGCCGAATTGACCGCAGCGCATAGCGCTTCGGGGGTGAGGTCCGCAGTTTTGACGATTTCGATGCCGTTCAAAGAGGCAAGACTGGCAGCGCGCAGGCCTTGTTCGGTCTCATTTCCAGCATCAAACGGCACCAATACTGCAGGCGTTCCGGCCTGCAGCAAATCCAGCGCAGTGTTGTAGCCGCACATGCTGACCGACGCAGCAGCATGGGACAGCATCTGCCGGAAGTCCTTGCGGGCGGGTTCCAGCAGGGCAGGGGAGCCCGCTTTGGAAAGGGTTTCGATTCGAGTGGCTGCGTCAGCGCCTCCGACCAGCAGGCGCCAGGGAGTTTCCGGCATCAGCTTGGCTGCCTCCAGGGCAGTTTGGTAGAGCGGGGTGCCGACACTGCCGCCGCCTGCGCTGACCAGTACTTCTCCGGTTCCGGTTTGCTGCGGGTGCGGGCCCGCAGCGGGCGGAGCGACATAGCCGGTGTAACGCAGCTTGGCAGCCAGCACCTCCGACACCGGCCAGCTGGCTTCCAGCCTGGTGGCGGCGGGGTCGGAGTGGACCAGCACCGCGTCATAGTAGTTTGCGATGACCGCATCGGCCTTTTCCGCCTTCTCCGGTTTGGAGGGCGGGGCGAGGATGTCGCGGAT